>CAZFAR010000081.1:0-9947 GCA_964516825.1 uncultured Thermococci archaeon | reverse complement strand
TGATCATCGCAGGTGCAGACAGAGATGCTACAAGAGCAGCAGCTCAGTCGCTCATAGATCAGCTGTAAACTAAATCTTTTTTTCTTCTTTTTTTGTTTCCCTTTTTCAAGAGAGCACTTGGTGGTGATTCCTAGAAGGTGCTATACTGGACTTACTGCTGCCACACTTAGAACAGCTGACGAGATTATTCTGGATTTGGCCCACGGTCCGGGATGTACCTGTCTACGCCTATGCTGGGCCGCATTCAAGTTTCCATTGTTCAAGGAATCTGCCGCGTTCTTAAACCTGGAGGACGATTTGCTGTTGCTACGACGAGGAGGTTGCTCGAGGGCCTGTAGAAGAACTAACCCGTTGCCTGTACTCAAATCAAAACTACCAAGGAGATGCATCCAGGAAAGTGTTACACGTGTAACATGAACAGAGAATGTTCTGAAAGCGGTCCATGGATTAACATCGGGCAAAAACTTTTCTTAGCATGCTCCTTTATACCTTTGTGATTTGCGGTATAGACCTTGCAGGATCAGAAGCTCGTCCCACAGGAATTTGTATTCTGAATCAAGTCATAAGATTCTGCACGCTCTACAAGGACACAGAAATACTCTCTCTCATTTTTCAGTTTTCTCCCTGCCTCGTAGCTATTGATGCTCCTCTCTCATTTCATGGGGGTCATTTCAGAGATTGTGATCTGGAACTGAGAAAAGAGGTTCGCATTCTCCCCCTGACCTTCAAAGGAATGCGGTCTCTAATAGAAAGAGGGCTGAGACTGAAATCGGAGATACCTTTTCATACAATAGAGGTCTACCCCCATGCATCAAAAAAAGCGCTCAGCATCGTAACCTCCGACGACCTAAGACGCTATGGATTCTCATGCCTTCCTTCCAATATCCATGAACTAGATGCTGCAGTGGCTGCACTAACAGGAAAATACTTCTTACAAGGAAAATACAAGACATATGGTAGAAAAGATAAGATTATTGTTCCTTTACCCAATAGAATCAATGACATCCTTTAAGTCTTTAATAGAATTCAAAATCAGATCTGCATCCTTCAGTGTTTCTCTTGTTCCAGATCCTGTCAAGACTCCTACAGTATAGCAGCCTGCCACGTTCCCTGCCTCGATCTCGAAATGATGGTCTCCCAAGACTACTGTTTGCGCAGGTGCAGAACCAAGCTTTTCCAGAGCTTTCATCACATGGTCTGGATGGGGCTTCACATTATCCACATCTTCTCTGGCCAGGACAATGTCTACATACCGAGGGAGACCACTCTTCTTAAGGACCTGTAAGGCTACCTTCCTGTTGTTTCTGGTGATTATTCCTACCTTTGCCCCTCTCTCCTTTAATTCCTTCAGTATATCTTCTGCTCCTTCAAGAAGGACTGCCCTGGAGGCTGCCTCCAATTCTACTTCCTCAAGGTAGGTTTCCACCTTCTTTTTCATCACTTCCCAGTCCAGCCCTTTCTTCTGTGCGTACTCGACTGCTGCAGTAATAGTCTCCAATACCGACCTTCTATTATCCAATAAAGAGTGAGGATACCCTTTTTCCACCAGTAATATATCTACTTTTCTTCGTATCTCTGCAAAATTCAGTTCCATCGAAACCAAAGTGCCGTCAAGATCAAAGAGGAAGGTGTCGCGCATGCCTCTTCTCTGCTGCCTCATTTTTAAACATTTGTGAACTAAATGTTTGCACATTATTTCTTTGCATTTCCTTCAAACGGAAGAAATTCTACATTTTTCTTCGTTTTTTATTATATTTTTCCTGCTTTAATAGAAATACTTTTATACTCCCCTTTGAAGCCGGAAGTGAGGTGAAAAGAATGAAAAAACTGATATGCCTGGCCTGTATTTGCCTCCTGGTACTCGGAGGAATCTCTGCAGCACTTGCTGATGCACCACAGCTACCAGACTCCAATGGTCCTGAACCTCAGGATCAGGGGACCACTCCCGAAGGGGGAGATGATGGCGGTGGCATCGGCGGCGGCGGCGGCTGGCCACAATAGTCAATGCTGACAGTGGAAGACTGCAACTGCCTGATTGAATCCTTTTATCATTTCTTTTCTTTTCATGTCATAAATGGTGCAGAATAGTCCTCTGGTTATTTCTGAAGAAATCATGTTGAGAAATACTATCAAGTGGCTGCCTACCTCTACAATGAAAGGAGTGGTAGGATAGAAGGAAAACAGTGACTTCACAGATTCTTCGTAGTCTGAAGAAAGCAGAAAGCAGTAGGTCACATAGCTCTGATATCCTTGTGGATAAAACCCCACATGGATAGTTGAGTGGTCTTCCAGAGTGTCTATCCATCTGGAGTAGGATTCATACCTTACCTTGATCTTTCGAAGAACAGGAGTCACCTTCTTTCTCAGATTGAATTTGAAGGCATGGTACAACTTCCACTCATCTTCTCCCCAGTCCAGGGGGGGACTGAGTCTGCGGTCCTTGTATTCCGTACGTACTGGTGTGAACTTCTCTACCTGTTCATACGTCCTTTGGAAGCTCTCATCCCATGTGGTACAGCCCACTCTAGGGGTGTAGGAACGGCCTCTGACCCCCTGCCTTACGATACTCTCAAAGCCTACCAGTTTGGAGAAATCCATGGGTCTATCAGTGACTACCATGCTGTTCCACTCTCCAAATGTCATCACGTGGTACAGCATATTTGGAAACTGCTTCAATCCCTCGAACACCTGAAATGGATTCCTGAAACTCATCAGATAGATGTATTCCTTGTAGTTTGGAGCAGGGTTCAAGCGGATCTGCGGTCCTACGATGATGCCTCTCAAATACATGTCTTTCAGATATGCGGAAACCGTATTCCTGGACAAGCCCACAGCCTGCGAAATGTCGAAGATAGACTTGGTAGGGCTTTCGAATATTTGCTCAAATATTTTGAAATAATTTCTCTTTCCTTTGTCTTGAGAATTCTTACCCATGATTACCACCGAAATCTTGAAATATGTCGATATTTCTTTGTACTGTGTGTGTATGTGAGCATTTAATCACACAATTGAAGATGGAGCTGCTTATAAATCTTTCGGAAAGAATACAGCTTCACTCTGGAGATGGCTAGCATTCTCAATTTCTTTCTTGTAAGAAGTTTCGAAATAAAAAAATGAGCTCCAAAGCACCTTATTCTCCCAAAGCTTTTACAGAGCCAGTGTGAAGCTCATGATACCATCTTGATGAGGGGGAGAACAAGAATGAGGAGGAGAACAATGAGCAGAATTTTCTGAAGAGAATGTGCTGGTATTTTCTCCATCTCTACCAGCGCAGGGAGCGGGAACTCTTCTCCAGGTGCACTCTCTTCTGGAATAATGTCAGGAAGAGGGCTCTCCAGTGCAGGTGCAGCTACCAGGGGATCTGAATCTTCGCCATCCCGTATTTTATCGCCATCCGTGTCTGGGTTCAGCGGATCTGTGCTCTTCTTTTTATTCTGGTGTAATGAGACCGAATCTGTCTCTGTTTCATCCGTGATCTCCTCATCTATGACAGAGAATTCGTACGCCCGTACAATGAAGGTACCGGAAAATCGGAGCTGACGCATTCGCTTCGGTATCCTGAACTCTATGACTTCATCTGCTATGACGAATGTGCCCTCCAGAGCTCCTGGATCAGAAACAGTCTCCACCCATTGACCATTTTCCCAGATACTCAAAAGAAGATGATCGTGGGAAAAAAAGAAGATGAAATCTGCAAATCCATCGCGATCTCTATCGATCTGGATGCCAGTATGATGCGCCATGCTCAGGCTGTTGTAAGACTCGATCATGAAGTAGAGGAACCGGTCGTCTGTAGCGTAATGTAAAGCCTTGACATCCTGAGGGATCGAAGATTCTGAATCTTCTTCATCTGTCAGTAGAGGGTTCAACCATTCAGTATTCTTTCCATCAATGATGATTGGGACCTCTTTTCCATCTGGTAGTCCATCATCATCTGTGTCGAGATTTTTCGGATCTGTATTCAGTAATAGTTCATATCCATCGGGAAGGTCATCTCTGTCAGTATCTGCAGTTACAGGAGATGATCCTGTCTCAATTTCTCTCAAAGTGTCAATACCATCCTTGTCTCCATCCCCTGCAAACCATTCAAAAGACACAAGTTTCCCCTCGAAAAAGTAGTTTCCAGGATATGTCCAGCCCGAAAAAATTAAGTCAAGATTTTTCCCACTAATTTTTTCTGCAATCTCCTGGTATTCCTTAGATCTTAAAGGATTTTTAAAAATGACTTCCGCATTGATTTTGTGCATCGATTCCTCTCCAAGGAAAAGGAAGAGCCAGGTGCAGAAAACCATGGATTTCGAGTACAACAGTGATACCCTGGGATCTTCAAAGTCGGGAGCATATCCCACATCACCCAAGGGCTTGTCGCCAATCTGCATTATTGCCTGTTCGTACTGATCCAATCTCTTGTACCAGTGGGAGTATCCATCAGGATGGCGTAGCTCCCGCAGCACTGTAATGGTGTAAGCTTCAGGAAATCCTTCGAGAATCCATTTGCTCCATTTCAAAGAAGGGAGAGATCCGAACCAGTAGTGGCATAATTCGTGAATGATTACTCTGGGTGAGGTACCTGTAAGAACGAAGATGCCATTTGGCCCTCTGTTCTCACCTGCTACTCCTGCTTTTAGACTGCTGGCCTCAACAACAAGAATATCCCAGGTGACAGGGCATGGAACCCCGATTTTCTTCTCCAAGAGGGGGAATCCTTCTCTGATCGTATTGAAGATGTCTCTTGCCCACTTCTCACTCTCTGCATAGTACCTAATTTCCACCTGTCGCGTTCCACTCTCCGTTTGAATGGTGGCAGTCAAGATGTGGTAGCCCTGATTATGTATGGGAATGTCCTGGATGAGGACTACAAAGAGGATTAATGGCAAGGACATTCTTTTCATGGGTAGTACAAGAAGAAGAAGTTCTTATATATTGTGATGAGGTAGAATCGTCTGTCACTACACGGTTATTGTTACACGTGTAACATGCTACTCATAACCGTAGAAGTTCTCTTGTCTTATATGATCTTGCAGCACTCCAAGGTCTGCAAGTATGGCACTCATTGAATCAACCATGGGTGGAGGACCGCATACGTAGAACACCCGTTCTCCATAGTCTGGTATCCCTCTCTTTATCATAACAGCATCGATTCGTCCAACGAATCCTTTCCATCTTGGGCTGGCTTCACTCAAAGCAAATATTACTTTGAGATTTCCATTTTGTTCCTGCATTCTTTCAAGCTCTTCTCTGAAAACAATGTCCTTCTCGCTCCTGTTTGCATAGAGGAGAACAACGTTAGTGGTGATGCCTTCATCCATGATATACTTTAACATGCTTCGCAATGGCGTTATTCCAATACCCCCTGAAAGCATGGCAATTCTTCCGTATTCTCCCTCAAAGGTGAATCTTCCGTGAGGACCGTTAATTACTGCAGAATCTCCAATTCTTGAGGTTTGAAGAGTCTGAGAAAAGATGCTGTCGCTGAGCTTCTTTGTGAATTCTATGAAATCTTCGGTAGGACTGCTTGATATGGTGAAATGCTTTCTCAATTTTTCTCCTCCGCTCTTGAGGGTGACAAACATGAACTGGCCTGCCTTGTGGATGAATGTTTGAGGCTTCAGGAATCTGAAGCTCTTCACATTGTGTGTCCGCTGTATGATGTCTGTTACTGTTGTTTCAAATTCCATGACATCTCTCTCCTAGAATTCTGATCCCTGAAGAATTCGCATGTATATAAGTTTTCTGCCAGGAGTCCAAAAGCTCCCTATTGAAGGTTTTCCCCATTTTGGACTTCGAAGATTTCCAGATTATCTTCAATTCTTCCATTCACAATAAGAATTTTACAAAGGAGCGTTCATGAAAAGGCTAGAATCGTTGCGCTTCCTCCAAAGGGTAAACATGTTCATGCTGATACCACAAAGCTTTTAAGGAATGTTCTGCCAGATTTGAAGTGGGAGATGAGGATGAGATACGAGGTACTGCGTGAAGATCGGCCAAAGGTAAAAAGAACCCGCGAGAAGGGAATGCTTGTCTTTAGAGTGGGGTATTTTCTAGTTTTGCAAGGCTTTTTCATCCTTTTGTCTCTCGTTCGACACGAATTTCTCGTTAGGGAGGTGGAAAAATGAGCACAGAGAGGTTTCTAAGTTTTCTTGAATATAATGGAACGTGGAAAGCCAAGGGAATTGAAGAAGGATTCCCAGGATATATGCCAAAGCAGGAACTGGACATCATTTTTGCAGCAGAGTCCTTGTTCAAGGGCACTGTCATAGATTTTTGTGTGGATATCCATTCTGGAGGTGGTAACCATGCAAGTCCCTCTACAGCTGTCTGACCATGCTTGCAGAGGAGGAAAGATGAACGGTGTTGCCTACGATACTGCATGGACAGCACAGGTTACTGATGAGAGTGGAAATCCAATATTTCCAGAGTGCATCAGGTGGCTGCTGGAGAATCAGAATCCAGACGGCAGCTGGGGAAGTCAAGTATTGAACTACCATGACAGAATCATGTCTACGCTAGGTGCTATCATGGCTCTCAAGAAAACCGGGAAATATGAGGGTTCTATCAGGAAAGGTGAAGCCTATATCTGGGAAAACATAATAAGATTGAGTCGCGAACCGTGCAAACTTGTGGCATCAGAGCTGCTGATCCCTTCATTGATGGAACAAGCTGAATCTTTGGGCCTGAATTTGCCCTACCACATAAAGATCTACCAGAGGGAATATCAAGCAAAACTGAGTAAGATCGATCAGTCATTGTGGTACTCTCCCCTGACCACTCTCTCCCATTCCATTGAATTCCTGGGAGAAAACGTGGATGAAAATCGCTTGTCTGGCATTCTGCTCCCCAATGGCTGTGTAGGTAATTCACCTGCAGCTACTGCTTTTTTCCTCATGCACACAAAGAACGTGAAGGCGCTCTGGTTCCTGAAACAGATTCTGCAAACTACGGGTGACGGTTCTGTAATGACTGTGTACCCCATTAATTTATTCGAATACTTGTGGACTCTATACAATTTGATGCTGGCAGGACTGTACTTTGAAGAGTATGCAGGAATCTGTGAGCTTCTCCGAACCTATGTGGGACACTCTGGCCTCGGAATGTCTACAGATTTTCCAATTCCTGATGCAGACGATACCAGTGTTCTGTGCAAGATCCTCTCTGAAATGCAGTACTCTGTAGACTTCACCATTCTTGATGCCTATGATGCAGGAGAGTACTTTTCAACCTATACCTTTGAGGTGGATCCTTCTGTCAGCACAAACATTCATGTGCTGGATTGCGTCAAGAGCTGTTTCAAATTTCCCCAGAGAGAAGAGACAATGGACAGGTTGGTGCATTTTCTCAGAGTGCGAATGATTTCCCGGGGGTTCTGGATAGATAAGTGGCACATATCCCCTTATTATCCTACCAGTCATGCTATCCTTGCGCTGTGCAATGTTGATGATACTCTGGCAGGAAAGGCAGTCTCCTGGCTACTGGATTCTCAGAACGAGAATGGAACATGGGGGAGAAATGGCGGGACTCTGGAAGAGACAGCACTGGCAGCACAGGCACTGATATACTACCACCGTCATGTAGAACGCATTGACATAAAAAGAATGTGTGGAGCTTTCTCAGCTTTGAACCTCAGAGGTCCTGCATTGCTTCGTTCAGCCTTGCCCAGCTTATGGATTGGCAAGGTCTTATATGTTCCCATGCAAATAGTGTGGTCATCAATAGCAGGTGCGCAATTTATGACAAAGACTGAGATGATGCAAATGCCTGTTCTTCTTGCAGGATATTAGAATTGAATAAAGGGAAATAGTTGACAAAGAAGTGAATAGTCTGCTATCCTACGGTCTGCTATTCTCTTTTCTCAAAGAAAATCTCCAGTGACTAAATCCACCAAGAGAGTATGTGGCCAAAGAAAAAGAAGAGAAGAATCATCTTCCAATAGTCTTGCCTGTAGTCATCCCATAGAGCAGCAAAAGGAATCCAAACGAACCAACCAAGAATACAATAGGTTCAAGCAGGGGGAATCTCTTGAAGAAAAGACCAACGTAGGTGTTCCAGCCAGCAATGATGTACCAAGCCAGGCCTACCACAGTCAGTGTTCTTCTACGCGGATCTTCCTTGGGTAATTTCCCTGAAACTTGTAAGAAAAAGGTTCCGATCACTACATAAGCGATTCCGTATATGATCCCTGTGGGCGGGCCAACCCTCTCAATAAGGTCTTTCTCCTCTGTGATAGATGTCAGAACCGATCCTATGAGAAGCACGACGAAGAAGAACAGTACTGTAGCTTTTTCCCTGAAAAAGGATTTCTTACCAAAATAGAGGAGGGCACCGCCGTAGTAGAGAAGCGATACTAGTGCTGCAGCAAATGTGAAAGCAATCATGACCTGAAGTTTCGAAAGTTCAACAATAGTTGTGAAGAACGCAAGCTGTAGCATCAAGATGGTGAACAGAATAAATCCCAAACACCATGCTAAAGATGCTCTCAATCTCTTGGCCATGTATTCTCTCAAGAAGTAGCCAGCAAGCAGAAGAGTTGCGAATGCGTCTACTATATAACATACTAGCCGTAGAGTCTCAATCGATACCAAGGTTTGTCACCTCCTGCAGATAGCTCTGCAGTCTTCTTTTTCTCTTTTATTTTAGCACACCTATTTAAACTTTACTGAGGCGTCAGTTTGGAGCACATTACCACTATATTTGTTTTTAATTTAAACTTCGGACTTTTTCGATAGTCTAAGTGATTTCTAAGCCAAATACAGGTGGTCCAGAATTGAGAATACCAATCTGGTGACCGAATCTATCAGATTCGCTCTTCATGATAGAAGATCCATGTTACACGTGTATAATGACTTTCTACTTGTAGAAAGGCTTAAGTAGATGACAAGAGGGGGTCAACATGGATGAAAACCTTATTGGTCAAGCCAGGAGTAGGCATTGTGGAAAAGACACTCAGAGGTCCATGGACTCCAGAGCTGAGCTATCTGGAGAAACTGTATAGAGAACCTGGCCTGCTTTTTCGTGGATTCATTTCACTTGAAGGATTTTCTCACTCCCCCACTCTTGCTGTAGGGACAGTTCTCAGGAAGCTGGGAGAAGATGTAGAATATCTGGACGTCCCCTTTGAATTTGGATTGCCTCTTACAGAGAAGTTGAATGCTGAAAAGCAGGAGAAGATAGAAAAATATATTGGAAAAGGGGAGTACGATGTTGTGGGAATCTCCTGTACGAGTACTCTCGAAGGGGTTACAACGCGGCAGATTGCAGAAGCAGCCAGGAGTGCATCTGAAGATGTGAATATTGTTGTTGGTGGATATCAGGCTGCTTCAGACGCTCTCACTTTCATGGAGAGGGTACCTGCAATCGACTGTATTGTGCTCAGTGATTTTGAATGTGTAGGCGAAAAACTATACGAATCATTCAACGGCAAGATTCCCATGAGGGAGGTGCCCAATATACTCTACCGGAAGAACGGTACAATTTATGCTTCAGAGAGAGTACATCTCAAGGTTAGTCCTGAAGATCTCCCTGTATATGATTACACACTAGCAGAAAAGTACCTGCCAAAATATACTATGTTCATGATTGAGGCCAGCAGAGGATGCCCGTACAACTGCTCCTTTTGCCAGGAAAAGGTGCTCAGGCACTCCTATACAGTGAAAGATGCGTCTACAGCAGCAAATGAGATCATCGATACTGCCAGTTATCTTGCACAATTTGTAGATAATGCTATCTTCTTTTACTGTGACCCCTTGTGGGGGGCCAATCCTAAATGGGTGAAACGCTTCTGTTCACACGTGATAAAAAGGAGAGATGAGACTGGGTCTGATCTTGTGGGATGGGGTGCTGCAGCGCGGGTTGGTCAATTCAGCAGCGAAGAATTATCTCTCATGAAAAGAGCAGGATGCATCACGGTAGGATATGGGGTAGAATCTCTGAGTCCAAGAATGCTCAGAATC
>CAZFAR010000080.1:2178-9984 GCA_964516825.1 uncultured Thermococci archaeon | reverse complement strand
TTCCAGAATTCCTGATTGATCCACCTTCCTCTTATGAGACAGTAGAGCCTCTATCATTATATTGCCTACAAAATGGATAGACTCTCTCCTCATCCCTTCATTCATGAGGTTCAAGACTGCATTTTCTGTAGGTGCAAACAGCAGCTGGGAGATCCGATCCACCAGTACTCTGTTGACCTCTTCTGGCATGCGCATGTCAAAGCTCCGGTATCCTGCCTCCACATGCGCTACAGGTACACCCAGTTTTACAGAAGCAATGGCTGCTGCCAGTGTAGAGTTCACATCACCTACCACTACTGTGAGATCAGGCCTCTCCTCTGTAAAGACTCTTTCCAGTTCTGACATCATTTTACCTGTCTGGACAGCATGGGTGCCTGACCCTACTCCAAGGTTTCTGTCTGGCTCTGGTAGGTCTAAATCAGAAAAGAATACTCTGGAAAGTTCGTAGTCGTAGTGCTGTCCTGTGTGCACCAGAATATGGGTGAATCCTCTTTTTCTGAAAGTCTGAATCAAGGGTGCCATCTTCACGAAGTTTGGTCGAGCACCCACCACACTCACTATCTTCATGGGTTCACCTTCCCAATACCGTAGTAGAAAAATCCATCTGGTCTCTTGAGAACATTCTTACCATCTACAATGATGGGTGTTCTCATCAGCGATTTCAATCTATCCAGGTCAAGAGCCTTGAATGCAGAATGATCCACTGTTATCACGATGCAATCACAATTCTGGGCTGCCTCCTCGAGAGAGAGGCCTTCAAGTGCTCCATATTTAGTCTGAATCTCTCTGACGTGCGGATCGTAATAGTCTACCTGTATCCTGTACTCCTGCAGAAGTTCGATCAGCTTCAATGCAGGAGATTCCCTTACATCTGAGATATCCTTCTTGTATGCAACTCCAAAGACTGCTACCTTTGCTCCTTCAATACTCCTTTTCCCCTTCAGCGCATTCAGAATCATGTAGAACGTGTGCAGAGGCATGTAGTCATTGATCTCTCCACCCAGTTCTATCAAGCGAGCCAAATGTCCCGATTTCTTAGCCTTCCAGGCCAGATAGTACGGGTCCACAGGAATGCAGTGACCTCCTACTCCAATTCCCGGATAGTGAGGCATGAAACTCTTAGGCATCTTGGAGGAAGCAGCCTCTATGACCTCCCAGATATCGATGCCTAGAGATTCAAAGATCAGCGAGGTCTCATTAATCAGTGCAATATTAACTGCTCTGAAGACATTTTCGAGTATTTTTGAGGCTTCTGCTGTCCTCAAATTCTTTACTGGTACCACGATTTGAATAACAGATCTATACAATTGAACAGTGCGTTCTAAATCTCTTTCTGTCAGAGCTCCCACCACTTTCGGAGTATTCTCCATAGTGTAGACTCTGTTTCCAGGATCTATCCGTTCAGGACTGTAAGCTACCCCAAAATCCTTTCCTGCTTTTAATCCAGACTTCTCTAACAGGGGGATGACCACTTCTTCTGTAGTCCCGGGATAGGTAGTGCTCTCCAGGATGATGATCTGGTCTTTCTGTAGATGGGACTGGACAGTTTCACAGGCAGCCTGCACATACTGCAGATCAGGACATTTCTTCTCATCAATGGGGGTGGGAACACAAATGATGACAAACTCTGACAGTTCAATACAGGAGGGATCATCTGTGGGAAAAAAGGTCTTGTCCAGTACCCGTTCCAGTTCCTGGTCAGATACATCCTCCACGTATGAATGTTTTCTTTTCAAGAAAGCTATCTTCTCTTTGCTCACATCGAATCCGTATACAGAATGGTGTCTAGCAAAAGCAACACTCAAAGGAAGACCTACATATCCTAATCCGATGACGCACACATTCATGAAGACATTGCGAGGAGGATCCTTTTTAACGTTGTCATCAAATGGTTATCTAAGTGTGCAGGTGCTTGCATTCACAGGCATGAAAGGAGGAAAAAAGTCTTACTACGCTTTTGAATCTTTTCCTACTGATAGTACGCAAGCTACATTGAAATAATGTCTGCTGGAAAAAGGAAATGAGAAAAGAAAGACTTTGATCCGTTGGAGCTGAAGAAAGCATCCCATCGACTCTTTGACCTTTCGAGCAGAACCTTTAAATAGATGTGACCAAATAGATTGAAGGTGATACTATGCAAGAGGTCAAGAAAATTGGCGTTTTTTCTCTGGCCAAGATAGAAGCTGTCATGGGTGCGGTGATCGGGTTCATCGCTGGAATAATCTGGGCGATCATAGGGACAGCATTCATAGGGTTCGCTGGACCTGGAATGCCTTTTGGATCTGGATTGCTTTTTGGAATAGCAGCGATAGTACTTCTACCCATATTGTATGCCCTTATTGGGTTTATTGGTGGAGCACTCGTCGCGTTCATCTACAATATTGTGGCAGGGTGGATTGGTGGAATTGAAATAGAGCTCGGATAACCTTCTTTTTCTTTTCTCTCTTGTTCTTTTCTAGATGATAATCTCTTTTTCTACAGCTGAAAGACATACGCTGATCATGTTGCACGTGTAACAATTAGGAACCAAGAAACAATTAATCCTCTTTTCTGTCATTTTCCTCATCTTTGTTATCATTTTTTCTAATTCTATGGCTTATTGAGAAGAAGACAGATTGAGAATATAGCAAAAAAAGAAAGAAATTTGGATTACAACGTCACCTCACGCAGCCTTATTCGACGAACATGAATATGCCGCCAGTGGAAGCAACACATGTGGTATCCATGTAGTCCTCAACCTTGGGGTTCATTTTTTTCACCTCCATTCCATTTTTCTTGAGAAGATGATTTCTTCTATTCCGTATTCTTTATAAGTTTTTCGGTAGCTTTGGAACAAAAATATCCTACCACCCCTATTCAAATTCTTGTTTTGAAGATTATCTACAATTGTGACCTCATAATTCTGAGACTCTCCAGAAATTCCTTTCCTAAAAGTTCTTCCCCAGCGAACAAGGCAGGATCTCCTCCTGTGTGCCAGAATACAATAGTATCATCCCTGGAAATTTCTCCTGAATCTACTAACCCTATCAGGCCTGCCATGGCCTTCCCAGTGTAAACAGGATCCAAGAAGATCGCTTCTGTTTGTGCCACAAGCTTTATAGCACTATTGGCCTCCTTCGTAGGTATGTCATATCCTTCTCCCACAAAATCAGTATAGGTGATTACCTCTTTTTCAGTGAAGGTCTTTTTCATCTTGAGGAGTTCAGCTGTTTCTGTAGCAAGGTCAGCTATCATCTTACTAAAAGGTTCAAACATCTTTCCAACCCTGATACCATGTATTTCAGTCTCTGCTCTTTCTTGTGCTTTTCCTACAATGAGACCAGCCTGGGTACCTCCAGAGCCTGTGGCCACAACAATGTGATCTAAAGTTATACCCAGATTCACAGCCTGGGTGGCTAGCTCCTTGAAGGCAGTTACAAACCCAATACATCCAACAGGTGTTGATCCACCTACAGGAATCACATAGGGGGTATGCCCTTCTCTTTCCAGCTCTTCAGCCAGAAATGTCATGAGTTCTCCTGCTTTGCGTGTACCTTCATCCAGACTTTCAGCAGAAACGAAATAGATGTCAGCACCCATCAACCTTTCTAAAAACAGATTCCCGCGGTATTCTTTGGGCTCTTCACCAATCAAAACAAGGACAGGTTTCAATCCAAGTTTTACAGCACATGCAGTAGCCTCTCTGGTGAAGTTTGACTGGACACCGCCTGTCGTGATGATGGTGTCTCCCTTTTGAGATAGCGCGTCTGCCATCAGAAACTCCAGTTTTCTGATTTTGTTTCCACCGTATCCAATACCTATGAGATCGTCTCTCTTGATATACAAATGAGCAATCTCAATAGCTTTAGAGAGAGCTGGCACCTTCTCGAGAGGTGTAGGCAGTCTCCCAATAGGTATCCTTGGTATGTTTTCCATGGACAGGATTACAATACCACATATATAGGGTTGTCTCATTTTGAAGAGCTGGGTAACGTCTCCAGTTCAGGAATATACCTATCTCACGCATCAAAATCTTTTGACTTGTTCAGTCTGGTTTACCACGTATGCACATTCCCACGTTAGGAACATTTCCACCCAGACAGTCTCCACTAATAGGCGTGTGGCCTGTATTGATGCAATTGCGGGTGTGTGGCACTATTCCTCCTGCAGAAACTAATCGTGCAAACATTGGGTTCACCTCCTTTTCATGGATTGTCTTATTGGATCGAGTCATGATATGCTCCGTCTCTATCCTGCATAAAGATAGAGAGATGGGCATATAATGTTTATGATGATAAGTTAATAAGGGCTTTGGTTGACCACAAGAAAACTATTATATCTCTATTCTCCTGGCAAAGAATATTGAAAACACCAGAAGAACAACTCCCAGAAGAAATGTAGCCTGATACCCGTATAAATTCCACAAAAGACCTCCCAAGACTGGAATAAAAATCGCGGCCACATGATTTATGGTAGATCCAAAAGCTAATGAGGGAGCTAGATCGCCCCTATCTGCAATTCTTGAAAGGTAGGAAGGAAAAGCGATGTTCATCCCGAAAAGAACGTGATCTGCACAGTACAGAATGGCCAAGACTCCAATATTCTTCAAGTAGGCATACCCCGCAAAGACGAAGATCAAGATGATGTATGCCAGAGTAAGCATAAATTTCTCTCCAAAACGATCTATCAGTTTTCCGATCTTTGTTCTGGTATACAAGTTCACAATGTTATTGACTGTCAGTAAAACAGTCACGTATTTTACAGACAATCCATGAATGACTACTAATGAAAAAATGGCAAACGTAGTAAAGATGTGCCTTCTGCAGCCTGAGAAGAACTCTAAAAAGTAATAGTTGGAATATTTTCGCTTCACGATCAAATGTTTCTCCAGGAAATGTCCTGTTTCTTTCACGGGGAACAGTACAGCTCCTCCTATGAAGGCTGCAACTCCTGCAGCCAGAAAAACTCCTCTGTACTCTACGAAATCTACAAGAGCGAACACAAAGGCAAAGGCACACAAGGCAGCCAGAGCTTCCACACTTCCCACTTTTCCCAGACTTTCAGCTCTTGACCTGCTCTCTGAAGCGCTAATTACCATGGATGATCGCAAGGGATAAAAGAAATGGAATCCTGTACTCATGACTAGAATGGGAAGAATCAGCTGGGAGAAACTGGTGCTGAAAGCAATGCCACAGAATCCAATCCCGAAGACAGCCAACGATAGAGCAGCCATTCGGCTCTCAGTAGTGTACAGCAGGAAAGCAGACAGGGTCAATGCCAGTAGTCCGGGGATCTCCCGAATCGAGTTCAATACGCCCAGCTGGGTGGCAGACATCCTGAGCTCTTCTCCCACGAAGTTGTTGAACGTGGCCTGATTCAAGGACCAGGAAAGCGCCATGCAGAATGAAGCCATGGCAATAAGCTGGAATTTATTCATCGAAGGTGTACCTACGATGCTGCTTTTAAGGCTATGGTTTTCAGCTCCTTTGGATCGTTAATCCCATTGCTGGATACTCTCATAGCCTTTCACAGCTCGTCAACCAACTCTTTGAGAGAAGTGACTTCTCTAACGCGACCTGCTACAATATCTTGACCACTCTTATGAAGTGCTTCCGTCGTTTCTGGATTGCTAAGAATTTCAATCGAATCGATGAGTGCTTCAACATCATCTCGTGTAACCATTTTCTCTTCTATTCTCTTTAGAGCTTCGTATACCTCTTGAATTGAAGCTGGAATCCAGCTTCATACAAAAACTATTGTTATAAAACCACTTCAAGCGGGTCTTTAAGCATGCAGGGTCCTCTTTGTCAAATACTTATTTGATTCAAAATGCGAACTTCGCAATTATGAAAAGCTATATATGCTCTGTCCAAGATTCTGCATCATGAAGAATAGACATTTGTTAACCATGATTGTGGCATTAGTATTGATTCCATCTTCTGCTGTTAACAGGACAATCCTCATTGATTCCAGCCACGGTGAAAAAATACTGCTCGCTACTGATTCAGACCACTCTCTCTGCTTTCGTGCATTTGAGGATGTGTATGGAATAAGTGAATCAGAGAAGGAAATAACCTACAAGAACATTCAGGACTACGATATGCTCTTAATAGGATTGCCAATGAAGGATTTTGACACAGCTGAGAGAGAAGCAATTCAGCAATTCGTCACCAATGGCGGCGGACTCCTCTTGGTGGGAGAACCTGAAAGCGATGTCAGATACGCAAGAATACAGTACATCAACTCTCTCTCGATGATGTTCGGAGTGGAATTCAGCAACAAGACAATGTTCGGAAATTTCCAATCCACTGAAATTGCAGGGCAGACTCATCCCATTTTTTCAGGTATCTCAAAGATGTTCTGGGCTGCAAGCTGTACCCTCATTGTGGGTGAACCGTCAAAGCCAATCTATAATGAGGGAAAATGTATCATAGCATACTGTGAATATGGCAAGGGAAGGATCATCTTTCTGCCTGATAGCGATTTCTTCTTCTGCCGGTTCATGAAGGAAGATGATAACGAGAAGTTTGTAGCCAATATCTTCAACTGGTTGACTGAGCCTGGAGGACCTTTTTCCCAGCAGAGAGAGCTGCAGGAGAAGGGTCTGTCTCTGTTGGAGGAAGGGAAAGAACAGATGGAATCAGGTGAGTTTGAGCTGGCAAAATCCACACTCACACGTTCTATGAGCTACCTGGAGAGTGCGCTGGCCATCTATGAAAGTGATACCATAGAGGGCATCATTGACACTATAAAATCCCTAATTGCTGACGCTGAAACAGGAATCAAGGCATCAGAGCTGCTTGAAGAAGCTACTGCGCTTTTCGAAGCAGGTCAATACGCTTCTGCCCTCCAGGTGCTGGAGGAATCAAGCACACTCTTCCAGTCTATCAATTCTGACAAGAGTGAAGAGTGTGTTGCGCTCATTCAGAAATGCAGAGAACGTCTCAACGAAAGGGTGGGACAGGCTGAAGCACTGCTCGAGGAAGGGATTGCATACTTCAAAAATCAACAGTATGATCTGGCAAGGGCAAGATTCGAGGGTGCCCTTCTCGGGTTTGCAGAACTCGAGAGTACAGAGAAAATTCAAGAGTGTGAAGAATGGATTTCCTCCTGTGACAAGCAGTTGGAAAGTGTACCCTTACAGAGTTTGGAGCCTTCTGAGAATAGATCCCTCAGATACACTGCAATTGTCGCCGGAACTGCAGTAATATTTGCTGTTATAATTGGCTTTTTATTGTACAGATCACAGAAACAAAGAGGAAGAAGATCTCCATGAGTTAGAATGCCAGAAGAAAAACCTCGGTAGAATGTTTTCTGAAGGACTGACATCTCAGAAAGAGTATGAGACAGCTCTGAAAGAAATCACAGACCAGCTCGATAAAATCAAGACAGAAACAAGACCTAAGGCATAGTGTACAGTGAGGAATGATTAACCCATTAGTAGTAAAAAAGGGCTACTGAGCTGGAATCGGTCTATTATAGCTTCCTTCATATCGTAGATAGTGCAGAAGAGCTTCATCATAATGTCTGTAGAAGTCACGCTGCTGAAGACCAACAACTGATTATCTACTTCCATGATGAAGGGTGTCGTAGGAAAGGAGCCAAAGAATGACTTTATCGTTGATTCGTGGTCACTGGAAAAGAGAAAACAATAGGTCGTATAAAAATTGTATCCCTCGGGATAAAATCCTGTATGAATAGAGCAGTAATTCTCAAGTGCATCATTCATTGGAATTCAGGGAGAGCTTGATGTATCAAGGACACTGCTACTGAAGCACACAATTGTCGTTCAACCATACTATCCCAAGGGATATGACATGTATACAA
>CAZFAR010000080.1:0-2078 GCA_964516825.1 uncultured Thermococci archaeon | reverse complement strand
AAGCACACAATTGTCGTTCAACCATACTATCCCAAGGGATATGACATGTATACAAAATTCTACCTGAATATGAAAACAGATCATGAACAACAGGTAGTGGACATTCTTGGGAGATTGCCTTGCCACTCAGCGTTTTTCAAAGTGAAAGATCATCTTATCGCTTTCATCAGTGTGGAAATAGACGCGAATTACGAAATCTATCGTTTGATGTCAAAGATGGTATCTACCAGGTTTGTATCGAGTCTCACTTTTTCTGTTCCCATTTACTACTACTCACGTGATTAGCCTGGAGTAGGTCCCGATTCACCGCCTTCACCATTTGGCATCAGACTAACAGGTTCGAAAGGCCAGCCTTTTAGTGTCACATCTTCACCTCGTTCTATTTTCGTGGTTTCAATAAAAATGTTTTTCCAATCTTTGGTCATTTTCTTATATTCCTCTTGTTATCTTGAACCGCAAGATGTTACACGTGTAGCAATTAAGAATCACGAAATGATTCATCCTCTTTTTTGTAATATTTTTCCAGATTTATTGCTTTGTTATCTATTGAGAGAAAGATAGATTGAGAATATTTCATAGCAAAAAAAGAAAGGAATTTGGATTATGACTTCAACCTCATAACCCTATTCGACGAACATGATTGGGCCGCCGCCACCAGTGGAAGCGACACATGTGGTATCCATGTAGTCTTCAACCTTGGGGTTCATTTTTTTCACCTCCATTCCATTTTCTGAAAGAAGTCATTTCTTCTATCCCGTATTCTTTATAAGTTTTTCGGTAGTTTGAACAAAATCCTACCACTTTTGTTCAAGTTTTTTTAAATATGATGAATATGGGTCTACCTGTGCATTATTATCTTGAACTGAAAAATGTTACACGTGTAACACTACGACCATCAGAATCCTGCAGCAATCCACGAACGATTCTTGTAGGTGTATCTCTGAAATGCTTTCATTTTGGGACCTCTGGGAGGAATGGGAACACCCTTTCTCTTTGTGTCCAGATCGACGATGAGAATGCTCTCTCCTTGAGTTTCTGCAAGTCTGTACTCAATAGTGTCATCTGGTCTCAAACACTCTATTGTGTATCTCTGGAGTGCATCTCTGTGTTCAGTTCCAATGATGCATGTGCCTCCTGCTTCCTTGCCCTGAATTTCCCAGACATTGACCTGTACTATGTAAGGATAGTTATTTTCCTGGCAGTGTACCTGTCCTCTTTCCTGGAATCTCTTCTTGTTGCCATTGTACTCTGGAACAAGAATGAAGTCAACATTTCTTATTCTTTCGTCTGAATTGGTCAGGATACGATTTGCCTCTTTCAGGTAGTCAATGCAGATCAATACAGCAAATGAGCCGCATTTTGTCTGGAAGACGAAGATTTTTCTGCCATTTTTCATTTTCCTGCCGTGGATGACTTCTGTCTCAAATTGTGGCGAAGGATTGATCTTTTGAATGTAGTAATCCTGACCCTTTATTATGATGGGGCAGGTATTGAACCCATTCTTGTAGTAGGAACCAAATATGATTATTGAATCCGTGTATTCTTTTGCTTCTGTGATCCATTCTTCAGCAGTGCTCAACTCTGGAAAACAGATGATGTCCACATTATGTGTGCTGGCAATCTTTAAGGCTTCGAACACTTTCTTCTTTGTTTTTTCTTTTTCTCTTAACATATATCCAAATTCTTCAGGTGGACGGAGAGGGTCAAGAGAAAAATTCAACTGGACCAGGCATACTCGTACCCATTCGTTTTGTGTAGATTCTATGAAATGGTAAGTTGTTTCTGTTTCTTCTCTCCCTAGGGCCGGGGCGAAATATTCTCTTCTTATGGGGATTTCTTTGGTGAGTAATCCATCGAGAACATCCAGTGTTCCCAATGATTGCAGTAAGGGATCCTGTGCATCTTCAGGAATAGCTTCGAGGCTTTCATATTTGCTGAGTACACGGATGAAGGTGTCCAGAAAATTTACAGCCACTACAGAAGTGTCAAATTTCAGTTTTTCGAAGGTATTTTTCGCTGTATTTAGACTTTCGAAATCTGGTTCTTCAAATTCTAGAGCTTCATACAAAGCGGTGAAG
>CAZFAR010000079.1:0-10075 GCA_964516825.1 uncultured Thermococci archaeon | reverse complement strand
ATTTCTCCAATGCAATCTTCCTCTATCACTTCAGATAACAATCCTGTGGACAAAAAGCCAAGAAAGTCTATTCAATTTTCAAGTTCAAGAGCAGAAAAGGATTTTACTGTCTTCTAAAGTTCTTTTTTGCCTTCAGATGCTCCTCTCAAGCAATGTGAACAGGGCTTGTTCTATGAACGAGATTTCTAAGAGCAGTGGCAACCTGAATCAGTCTTGAAAGTTCATGACTGGAGAAAACAGAAAATTGAAAATGTGAAGACCATTGAGCTTGCGAGTCTTGTAAATCTGTAGAGATGTTACACGTGTATATAACATTAAACCTCTGATCATCATCCATCAGAGGAGATCATCATCTTTTCGTCTTGACATTAACGATCTTGAACCAAAAGCTTTATGAGCGCTTGGAGAGATGAAAAGCAGTTTGCCAGTAATCAAATTCAGAAGGAGGATGTAGGGATCGGTGCAGAATACACCGATCCCGGTTAGGGGGGTGAAAGATCGGCCGAAAGATTTATAAATCTGAGCTTAGACTTCAGTGAAGTCTGCTTCCGGCACATATGAGTATCTGTTGGAGTACTATATATCTGTTGGGGGTTTCAAGATGCCCGCACTCTCCGAAATGGAAAAAAAGGAAAGATACTACGATATATTTTGTCGAATATACGACCAGCCGAGAATACAAATATACGACATCTCAAAAGCTCTAGGTATCTACAGAAAGTCTGTATCAAGAGCCCTACAGGAGATGCTCGACCTGGGGATTCTGGTGGGCCCCGAACTCCGCCTGAAACCGATAAAAAACAAACCCAAGATCTACTATATTCTGGATTTTGAAGACCCTTTCAAAGCGTTTGAAAAGCTTAGAGAGAGTAGAAGTCTCACCTACGTTGGTGTTGCATTTGGAGATTTTCCTATAATTGTAGCAGGTGATCCTGGAATGGATTTTGAAGAATTTCCGGGGTTCAAAAGAATTCTGTTCTCAGGAGACAGGGGGGAGATTTACACTCCAAAAGCACTACCGCTGGAGTGGGGGGAGTGTGGCAGACGCATTTTGGATGAAACAAAAAGAAGTGATACCTGGGAAAAGTCCACCTGGATTTCTCATCCTGTGGACATTCCCTGGGATCACCAAGAATGGGAATTCTTTCTGCAATTCAGCGGAAACATCAGACGCAGGATCGCACCGTTGGTACGGGAGCAGGACGTGAGCTTTCGCAAGTTCTACGAGTGGCTGAATACTCTCGATCGTTACACGACCACGCATACCCGATTCTATCCTGAAGGATATGCCAACTACACAGGCTATCTTTTCCTCTTCAAGACAAACTATGAGTACGCTGTCAGGGATCTTTTCAGCCTCTTCCCCTCTACCTCCATGTTTTTCAAAGTCGGAGACTATCTTCTGACCATCATCAGCATCCGTACAGATCCACTGATCACTTCCATTTCGAAGGCAATCTACACCCTGAAGGAAAGGTCCATTATAGAGGACTTCTACAAAGGAATAGTCGTCATGTACCATTCCAAGGTTGGTTAGCCTCCTCCGCCTCCAGTGCCACCACCAGTTGGCAGGCCGGGTCCTCCGCCATCTCCATCATAAGCTGTGGAAATTTCGTCTTTATACGAATCCAGCAAAGTTCTGAAAACATTAGCAACCTCGTTCACTGCAGACGAAATCCCACCTAGGATCAACAGGCCGAGAAGCAACAGCACAGCTATCTTTCTTTTTCTCACATCTTTCACCTCGATTTTTCTTGTTCTTCCAGGCATTTAAACTTTTCGCATGTCTTTTCAAACAGTTTCGTCTTTTCGCAAATTTGGAAATTCACTCTCCTGTAACTAGAGGCACGATTCTCTCATGTTGCTCACCGAAAACTATATATACTGTTGATTATCAATATGACTATGCAGAGTCGGTCAGTCGTCAGCGAGCCACTGAGAGCTC
This sequence comes from uncultured Thermococci archaeon, assembly GCA_964516825.1. Lineage (GTDB taxonomy): Archaea > Methanobacteriota_B > Thermococci > Methanofastidiosales > SZ-28-30 > SZ-28-30. Next base: position 8,130 of record CAZFAR010000079.1, on the reverse strand, counting down.
TAGGAGAAGATACCTTCATATTTGTGGGAAGGAAAATCAGTGTATATAAGGAGCACAAGACTAAAGCAGCGATGGACATAGGAATAGTGGCTGAAGAGTGGTCTGATTCTGCAGGAGATTACAGGAAACGAATTTTCATGGATTCAATATCTCCTCATGCAGTGTTCATCTGCGGCATGCGGGGATCAGGCAAATCCTATACACTGGGAGTGATTGCAGAGGAACTGGCATTAAGAAATGATGCTGTGGGCTGCATTATCATCGACCCAATGGGTATATTCTGGAGTATGAAGAAAGCTAACTGCATTGAAAGAGAACAGGCTCTCCTAAAAGACTGGAATCTATCACCTGAAGGCGTAACGAATATGAAGGTTTTCATCCCTGCAGGATATGCAAAAGATGCACCCCAGGAGACCTGGGATCGAATATTTACGATCAGACCCTCAGAATTGACTGCTGATGACTGGTGTTTGACTTTCGGTTTTGATCGATTTGATACCATGGGACTACTCATAGACAGGGTCATAGAACGCGTCAAAAAGGGATATACCTCAACAGATGGCCGGTACACAGGAGGGCTGGGGGAAACCTACTCAATTGAGGACATGATTACCTGTATTGAATCTGAAGAAGGGGCCAATTCCCCCCAACAGGGGTTCAAGAACTCGACCCGAAGAGCATTGATTGCTCGATTGAGGGGTGCTTCAGAATGGGGAATCTTCGATAAGGAAGGAACACAGCTCAGAGATCTTTCACGCAGAGGTCAGACTTCAGTGATTGATGTGTCCTTTCTGCAGGATAATGTGAGAGCATTGATCGTTGGTATTCTAGCCAGGACAGTACTGAACACTCGCAAGCGAATCAGCAGAAAGGAAGCTGTGAATACCTCCGGACTGTTCGAGTCAGTCCCAGTGACCTGGCTGATGATTGATGAAGCCCACATTCTGGTCCCAGGTTCTGGCAGAAAGACTGCAGCCACCGATGCCCTTATCGAGTACGTGCGTCAGGGAAGGCAGCCTGGATGTTCTATCGTACTTGCTACACAGCAACCCTCTGCAATCGATTCCAGAATTCTGTCCCAGGTAGATATCGTGATCTGCCACAAACTGGTGTACGAGGATGATATCAAAGCAGTGATACGGAGGATGCCTTCAGAGGTGCCTGAACGATTTCAGGAAGATCGATTCATCAAGAATCTGCCCATTGGCATGGCAATCATCGGGGACAAGCAGGAAGAGACTTCGAGATGCTTCCTGGCCAGCATCAGGCCCAGGATTTCACAGCATGAGGGGAGGGAAAGGCAGCCTATTCTGGAAGTAGATCCCTTTGTAATGCGGGAGCACTTGAAAGAACTGATTCAGGAAAAATGGGGAAAAAAGAGAACAGATGAACTGGAAAAACTAGTCCAGATGGTGAATGAAGAATACAAGATGAATTTTGTCCTCTCTGAAATCCTGGAAGAGCTCTTTGAAGAAGGCTCCTTGAAAGAGGAATTTCTGAAAGAGGATGAAGTATATCAAGAAACTCCTGAAAGTGTATCCCCAAAAAGAACTGAGCTAGAGCCTGCAGGGCACGCCCCACAAGTTACTGTGAAAAAAGAAAAAAGAGAAAGATCAGATACTGCTACTGAGGGAATACCTGAACTCAAAGAGTTGAAGATCAAGAAGATGAGGGTAATTACTTCAACAGTGGATGATGTAATTGAAACGATTGCTGTGCGAAGAGCAAAGAGAATGATATTCAAAAAAGAGGTCATTCAGGGAATTTTCAAGATCTACTACCCAGTCTACCAGATTTTCTTTGACTACTATCCTGCAAGAGGCAGCTATGAAAGTCTATCATGTTTTGTTGACGGGATCACTGGAGAGCTGTTCCTGGAAAAGGGAAAGAGAACGCGCGGAGTCCGCGATCTCATGGAGCTGACCCTGGATCAGAAGAGTGTGATAACCTCAATCATGAAAAAGGGACAGGCTACCCAGCTCGATATCATCAAAGCCACCCATCTTGATAAGAAGAAGGTGAAAAGGGTACTCAGCTCATTAATCCAGAAAGAATTGATACATGTGAAAAAGTACAGGAAGTTTGAGAACAAGGAATTTGAGGTCTTCACCCCTGCAATTCAGTACAGGATCATAGAAGATCCAAGGAAAAAAATTGCAAAATTCTTTCAAGTAGAAGGTGAGTTCCTAGATAATGAATGTATGATAGCTCCTGTTCTCAAGGAGAAGGAGGCCAAGAAAGCAGCTGAAATCTGGGAGAGATCTGAGGTCTGGGACACAAAATTAGCGTATTACCCTTATTTTGTCATCTCCTACGAAACAAAATATGAAATCATAGACGGGGTCACGGGCAGAAAAGATGACTACGTCAAATCCATGCTCCAGTTCAGACTGTAGACTCTTTCTTGGCAAACATTCCCACTTTCTTGATCTTTCTGGGTACTCTCTTGGCATCCACAACGATGAAGTCGCGTACCGCACGTAATGCAGTGAAGGGGACCAGGACCAGTCCCTCTTTGTCTGTGAGCAAGAGTTCTCGCATCTCTTCTGTTGTAGGTTCCACCACTAGAGCTACGAGCTTGCCAGTCTTTTCATCTGCCACCAGATCGAAAAGTAATCCTACTTCATGGCCCTGACTGGTGACCACCATTCGATCTCGGATTCGTGAAGCTGCAATTTTTGGCATGATGTCACCTAGTGATACATTTCTATCTCACGCTTCATATTCTTGTCGTACTCATGGATCATTTCTTCAGATATTGAAGGCTCAGTCTCTTCCAGAGCGTAGCTGAAGTGTCTCATTTCCACTTTCTTGCTCCCTTCGCGGAGCGCATTCATGCCTGCTTCTCTGACCAGTCCTTCCAGATCAGCCCCTGAGAACCCTTCTGTAATAGATGCAATATACTCCAGGTCCACATCCTTCAGTGGCATGTTCTGGGTATGCACTTCCAGAATCTTCCTTCTGGCTTCCATGTCAGGAGCAGGCACCAGAATCAACCGATCCAGCCTCCCCGGCCGGAGTAAAGCAGGATCCAGTAGATCGGGCCTGTTTGTAGCTGCAATCACGACCACATCTCCCAGATCTTCCAGCCCATCCATTTCTGTCAGCAGCATGTCCACCACCCGTTCACCCACACGTGAACCCACCTCTTCTCCACGCCTAGCTGCAATAGCATCGACCTCATCGAAGAAGATGATAGTAGGGGATACCTGTTTTGCTTTTCTGAAGATCTCCCTGACTGCTTTCTCACTCTCACCTACCCACTTGGAAAGCACTTCAGGACCCTTTACTGAAATGAAATTGGCTTCGCTCTCGTGAGCCACTGCCTTTGCTAGCAGGGTCTTTCCACACCCTGGCGGGCCGTACAGGAAAATCCCTTTGGGGGGATGGATACCCATTTCTTCGAAGTCTTCAGGCCGCTTCAGAGGCCACTCTACTGCTTCGATCAGGGCCTGTTTCGGCTTTTCCAGGCCTCCAATATCATTCCAGGTTATACCAGGGGTCTGCACCATGATTTCTCTCATAGCAGAAGGCTCCACGATCTTTAGAGCTCTATCAAAATCCTTTTTCGTGACTCCGATCTTTTCAAGAACTTCTCTGGGAATACGTTCCTCTTCCAGATTGATCTCAGGAAGGATCCGCCTCAGAGCATACATGGCTGCTTCCTTGCACAATGACTGCAGATCTGCACCCACAAATCCGTGGGTGATCTGAGCCATGTCGTCCAGACTCACATCCTTATCCAGAGGCATGCCTCTCGTATGGATCTGTAGGATCTCCTTTCTTCCCTGTTTGTCAGGAACACCAATCTCAATTTCCCGATCAAACCTGCCCGGCCTCCTCAAGGCAGGATCAATACCTTCTGGTCTGTTGGTAGCAGCAATGACGATGACCTTCCCCCTAGCATGGAGACCATCCATCAAAGCTAAGAGCTGGGCAACCACCCTTCTCTCCACTTCTCCTGTTACCTCCCCTCTCTTGGGAGCAATAGCGTCCAGTTCATCGATGAAAATTATAGAAGGAGCATTTCTCTGGGCTTCTTCAAACATTCTTCTCAAATTCTCTTCAGATTGACCGTAGAATTTGCTCATGATCTCAGGGCCATTGATGGATGAAAAATTGGTTTGAGATTCTGACGCTACTGCTCTGGCTATCAACGTCTTCCCCGTTCCAGGAGGCCCATGCAGTAAAACACCTTTGGGAGGTTCTATTCCCAGGCGATCGAACAGTTCCGGATGTTTTAATGGCAGCTCGATCATTTCTCTGACTTTCTGCACTTCTTCTTTCAGCCCACCAATATCCTCGTAAGTGATCGCAGGTATTTCAGTTTCTGTCACTTCCATGGCCTCTGGTAAGACTTTTACCTTTGATCTCTGGGTGACCCTGATTATGTCGCCTGGCGATGTGGAAACTACTAAGAATCGCATCTCCCCTAGTCCAAAGGGGGTGTTGTCAATCATTTCAAACAGATCCTGGAACAAAGTCCCTCCAGGTTTCCTTCTCTGCTGAACCAGACTGATGATATCGCCCTTTTTGAGGGAACGGCCCAGAATATTCTGCAGTATAATACTTCCAGGCATCATCAGGTGCATATTCTTCTGCGTGGGTGCAAGAACTACCTGTTTTGCCTCCGATACATAAGCCTTTCTGATTTTAACGTATTCTCCCATACTGGTTCTCGCATTCTTTCGGGTCAATCCATCGATACGGACAATGTCCAGTCCGCGATCATTTGGATATGAGTCCACAACCACAGCAGAGGTAGTCCTATCACCTTCAATTTCCACCACATCCCCTTGTTTGACATTCAATGTTTGCTGGTATCGTCTATCTATACGAATGAGTCCTCTCCCGAAGTCCTGCTGCTGTGCAGATGCTACTTTGAGTTGTATTTCTATGCGATCTTTCGGCTTGAGCATGATGACACCTCAAGTCATACTTGTACTATTCATTAGTCCTTTATAAATTCTCTCCTTCCTTCGGGTTAAAAGACCTTTGAATGCTCGATTCTGTTACACGTGTAACAACTCCTCAGTGTGCAAATCAATCCACGAGGTTCTTACTGCTAGCACATGATTCACTTATTAATAATAGGTAATTAAGCTTCAAAAGCTAGGAAATATAATCCATATTTTTTCTGCTGCTGCCCTTGATCGAAAGGTTTATAAGAGAGGGTAGAGTAGAGTAGGGTGGTGAAACCTATGTATGCGAAATCAGAAATCGAGGAAATCCATGTGGAGATTGACCAGTGCATGTGTTGCGCTACCATGGCTCCCATTATCGACATAAATAATCCATTGAGCCTGTAAACGTCTTTTTTTCTTCTATTTTTTTCTTTTTGCCCTAGATTTTTCTATCTCAATTTGAGATTATAAAAACGGAATGCGAATTCCAATGAGTATTTATTGCTTTTTTTCTGAAAAGGATCATGAAACGAAACCGAAAGATTTAAATAGGACATGAAGAGGATATGTATAAGTATAAGATATATGTGGAGGTGCAAAAATGAAATTTGAAATCGAGACTTTGGAAGAAGTATCACCCAAGCATCCGAAGTGCTCTTCCAAACCTTACAGAGCAATACCTATTGCTGTGTGAGCATAATCCCTTCTCTTCTTGTTTTTCTTGTTTTTTTTTTCAATTTCAGACTGTGCGGGAAATGGGATCGAAATCTATATATTGGGGAGACAAATAGGACTATAAGGCCGGTGAGACCGCACCTCTAAAAAAGATAGCTAATGTCTCGCCATATGAGAATAATTCGAATGCGCCAATCGAGGAGGTGAATAGTATCAGAAAAAGTCAGTATGCTATGGCATTTCCGATCAGAGATTCCTACCTTCTGATCAATGGATTATCAGGAGCTGTGAGGTTAGTTACAAGAGAGACTGCTCAGAAATTCTTTAATGGGGATATGACAACTGAATTGAAGCCATTTTTCACGCATTCAACATCTGAAGAAGAAAGAGAGAAGGCAAAGTCTTTGTGTGAATTCCTGATGAAGAACGCAGTGCAGTGTACAGAGAGCACGATTGCTGTAACCTACGAGTGTAATCTGGGATGCCCTTACTGTCTCGAGATCTTTGTGAAACATCCCGAGACCATGAAAATGGTCATGGACAAGTATAAAGCAGACAAAGTATTTGATGCCTTAAAGATCCTGGATAAGGAATGTACAAGTAAGAATTCCATCGTTCTTTCAGGCGGGGAGCCTTTGATGAAAAAGAATCAGGAAATCGTGGAATACATTCTCAAGAAGGGAAACGATCTTGGCTATTCTTTCTGCGTATTCACAAATGGAGTGGAATTGAACCACTTTCTCTCTTCTCTTTCTTCTGCAGAAGTTACCTATTTGCAGATCACTCTGGATGGTCCCCGCCACCTACATGATAGAAGACGCATCCTGAAAGGTGGAAAGGGTACCTTTGACCGAATCGTGGAAAACATAGAAAAGGCAAGAGAAAGAGGGATATCCGTACTAATTCGCACCAATTCAGACCCTGAGATCCTCTCTGAAATCGATGAACTGGCTCGATTCTACAGAGAAAGAAAATGGATCACAGATCCGAGTATGAGGTTCTTGCTCGCATACGCATGTGATCAGCACATCAATCCTGAGAGATTTGAACAGCAAATGGAGGTCTGCGAAGAAGTAATGAAGGTAGCAAGGAGACCGGAAACAAGATTTTTTGAGACAAACATCCTTGGAAAACTCCATCCTCTCTTTGACAAATCACCCAGATTCTGGCCAGCCTTCTGGAATTGTGATGCTGTCACCAGAAAATATGCATTTGATCCCTTTGGTGATGTATATTCATGCCCTACCATGTCAGGCTGGAAAGAACAAAGCATTGGTACGTACATCCCTGAGTTAACTTTTAACGAAAAGCATGCACAGTGGCGAGATCGTACCCTCTTTGCTCTGGATAAATGTGCGGATTGTGAAATAAGGCTAGTTTGCGCTGGAGGCTGCGGCTATGCATCACTGTTGAATCATGGCAATCTATTCAGCCCCCTCTGCACTACTAGTAAGAGAATCGTGATAGACTACCTGGAGTTCCTGTATGAGAGGGTGAATGATTCTCGAAAAGAGTGGAGCTTATGAACTGAACCACGCACATCATCGGGGTAAGAAAAGATTTATATACCTGTGAAGAGACAATTAAATATCAAGAGAGGTATTATATGGTAGTGAAGAGGAAATTGAAGAGAATTTGGATTTAATTTCAGGATTCATAATCAGTTTCAAATGGGCTTTATCATTGGGGCCAACATTAGTTAAAGTAATAGAGAGAATGTTTACATGACAGGAGGAATCTACATGAACCTACCAAAGGTGAAATCGGAAGTCTTGATCAGAGAGGAACCTGATGAAACCTATGTAATCAACATGGGTTCAGGCAAAATCTACAGATTCAATGAGACTGCCCTGAAGATTCTGGAAGCATGCCAGGAGGGTATAACACAGGAAGAACTCGTCAGCAGATTGACAGAGGAAGAAAGTGACAGAAGTACAGTCGAACAGGATGTAGAGGAAACAGTAAGAAAGTTCAGAGAACTGAGCCTGGTAGAGTGATCCCATGAATGGAGAAGCTGCAAAGGATGTCAAGGAAACCTATGATGGGCTGGCAAAGTCGTATGATGCCATGTTCTCCGGTGGAAAATGGGCAGTCTACGATGCTATAACCTGGAAATATATTGAAGACTATCTTCCCGGGAAAGGGAGTGTCCTGGATGCAGGTGGAGGAACTGGAAAGTGGACAGTACAGCTGGCCAAAAGAGGGTACACTGTCTATCTGGTCGATCTGTCTAGAGAAATGTTGGAAGAAGCTTCACAGAAAGTGAAAGAAGAAGGATTGTCCGACATGGTTCACATATCTGAAGGAAACATTCTGAATTTAAATTTTCCTTCACACTATTTCGATTTTGTCCTCTGCGAGGGAGATCCCGTCTCTTATTGCGCTGAGAATCATTTTAGAGCCATAGAAGAGCTGGTGAGAGTGGCAAAATCAAAGGCGATCATTGAGATCGGTGTTGACAACAGGTACATGTTCTTTTTGAGAGAGTCTGCTGACAGGGGATTTTCAGAGGGTGAGAAAATTCTGGAAGATGGGCTGGCTGTAGACAGGA
>CAZFAR010000078.1:3841-10236 GCA_964516825.1 uncultured Thermococci archaeon | reverse complement strand
CTGGGTACGTTCATCGCGGTAGTCCCAGTTTTTCAAGTACTGGAGAGCATTTTCTTCCAGTTCTGTTTGCGGAGAAACAGTTTCAACAACAATAGGTGTGATAATTGAGGCAGGTATATCGTAGACATCAGATTGTATAGCAACCATGTCGTCAAAGGTCAGCCTCTCTTTTTCCTGCAAAAGATTATTGATCCTTTCAGCTCTGTACCTGTCTGCCCACAAGAAACCGAGGTAGTACGGGTAGTCGTGGGAAATGGGAATCTGATTTGCTGAGACCAGGTACCCCTGTTCAGGGTTCAGACTGTGGGGCAGCTCGTCAAAGGGGACATACCCTATCCAGTCGTAATCTCCCGAAGCGCCATCGACAATCACAGAACCTGCCCCTTTCTTTCTGATAGGTATTTTGCCGTTGGAGCGTATTGCGATATTACCATGGATATCTGCATAGACGAAATTCTGGGCAGGTGCAGAAAAGAGTTTGAGACCTTCCTGATATTCTCTGAAATTGGTGGCTTTGTTAACCCTGAGAAAGGCTTCAAATTCAAAGGTAGGATCAAGGCCTGTCCATGAAACAGCAAATTTCTTGTCATCCCTCTCCAGAACAGGTCCGTGTCTGGTGATCTTCACAGTAATAGTCTGCGGATTCTGTCCTTTGATGGCAATAGTCTCACGGACAATCTGTGTGTCATACCACTCTCCTTGATAGAGATACTGGGTCTCATCTTCTGAAAAGGTTTCTGCAAAAAAGTCAATGACATCTGCTCCTACATTGGTCAGTCCCCAGGCAATGTACTGATTTCTGCCAATGATGACGCATGGAGCGCCAGGGAAGGTGACACCAGCCACATTGTAGGTGCCAGCGACCAGATGCACCTGGTACCATATAGCAGGTAAGGTAGTGGACAGGTGAGGATCGTTGCACAGCATGGCTCTCCCAGATTCAGACTTGCTCGGGGCTACTGCCCAGTTGTTGCTGCCCAGATCGAAGGGTATTCTAATGGTCTGATTGCTCCACTGGAGGATCTCTTGGCATGCTTCTGACAATCCAGGAATGATGGGTACTTCCAGAGGTCTTTGTGAAGGGAATAGCTCTTTCACTGTATCGGGGCCAAAGGCTTCCTCCAGTTTCTGGAATTCCAAATCGTAGAAGTTGCCTGATAACTCCCAGCCCATCATTTTTCCGAAAACGAGTGAGTCTGTAGGGATCCACTCCTCTGGGGTGCACTGCAATAATGTGTATTCTAATGGATACGTTCTTGTCGTATGTATGTAGAAGTTGACTCCTTTGCAGTAGCTGTCCAGAATGTCTCTTGACCACTGGCTCATTTCCCGATATGTCTGTTCAGCAGCGCGATGCATGCCCAGTGTTCTGTAGAATGTGTCAGATTCGTAGGCAGCTTCTCCCACAATTTCGGAGAGGCGACCGGAGGGCAGTCGTCTCTGGAGATCCATCTGGAAAAGTCTATCCTGTGCATGAATGTAGCCTAGGGCGAAGAATAAATCGAGATCGTAGTTGGCATAGATGTGGGGGATTCCATGGGCATCTCTTTCGATGCGGACATCATCGAATAATCCGGGGACAGTGATCTCCTGGGTGGCAGGGTAGTCAACAGAGAGAGAATGTTTCCAGATGCCAGTTGAAGGGTTGAGGTAAGGCATGAAGGGGGAGACTGCGTAAGAGAGGAGAAGGGTTAAAGCAACGAGCACTGCTAGAATGATTTTTTGGTTCATGGAGTGCTCATTTCTTGCTGGCATAAATAATTTTCTCTAATGAAATGACCAGTGCTTTCACATGTGTGAAATTATTGCACATTTTTTGCGGATTTCGCTATTACTCTTTCATGTGGGAAGACGGTATTTTCGCAAGTGAAGGATTATTGCGCAGCTCCCAGCTCTCGCGCAAGATTTTTATATAGGAATGCAAAGGTACGCCTAGGAGACCTTGATAAGAAGCAGGAGAGAATTCAAGTTGATGAGTGGAGATACTATGGCGAGATTCCATGTTTCTCGAAACCATAATTTCGTTTCAGACCGATCCTGCCATTTGATAACCTGGATTGCGAGAGTCAGAAGAAGCAGCAGAACTGCAGGCCATTTGACAGCACCCTTGAGTGTCGAGGCCCAATGACAAGAATGAGAACCAAATTCAAGAGGAACATGGCCCCTTTATGCGGGTTTTCTGACTTGCTGGATGTCTTTCAGAAAGAATGATAACAGAACTACCAATACTCTTTCTTGGGACGTTAGCTTTCCTATATTCTCAGCATTTTAATGGTTTTTGTTCTGGTAACTTTGTACGCTGGATACAAAGAAATCAAAAATGATGCAACAAATGGAAACAACAGAGCATAGAATGCAACAGTAGGTGACAAAACTATAAAATCAGAAGGATATCCCAATAGAGAACTGTAGACCCTGTTCACCTGTCCTAAGAGAATCCCCGAAGTTATAATCCCGATAAGGCATCCGAACGAGGAAATCAACAATCCCTCATACAAGAAAAGCTTAATAATAGATTTTCTCGGCACACCAATAGCCTTGAGCATTCCAATTTCCTTTTCCTGTTCAGAGACACTTGCACTTAGATTCCTGAATGAGCTGAAAGCTGCATTAAAAAGAGCGATAATAAACAAAATAGTTGTAATTTTTTCTTCAAAGATGTTTGATACGCTCATCTTCCGAGGAACGATGAGTACTTCGACTTCATCCAATATACTTAGAACTTCATCTCTTGTTTCTTCAATTTGATCCACGTCTTCGACTTCTATGTAGAAAACACTTACCTTGTTATCAAAGTTTTCTCCCTTGATGTACTTTCCTGTTTTCAAACTTCCCAAAATAAAACTATCATAAGCACTTTCAGTGTTGGCAAATATTCCAATTATTTCGACAAGTTTCACTGTTTCGAGAGAAGCTGGTCTTTCGTAAACAGAATCTGAAGCCAATACTCCTATCCTTTTTCCAACTCTCATGCCATATAGTTCTGCAAATGCCTCACTTACCAAAATCTTGTCCCTATAGTGGACCCATAGTCTGCCTCGATACTTGAACACCTGCTATGAATACTGCCGTAGTTGCTGCTAACAGGATACCGTTTGTATTTCTCAAATTCGGGGGAAATATCATCCATTAGTTTCTGAAGCTCTAGTACCATGTATACAAGTCTTAGTAGAAAACTATATATACTTTTCGATGGTTTCGATGGTTAAAATTAGAAATCTTTGGTTCTAAGAGGTATTCATTGATCCTAACATTCGCTTGAATGCTTATGCAACTGACTCTAGAGATGAAATCTCTGAAATCTTTATATGTCTGTGCGTTGTTAGAGAGAAGGTGATCACATGAGATGTCTTCACTCAATGCACTATAGTTCATCCAAGAATCTTTTTAGAAGCTCTTCATATCTCAGAAGGGCGACAAATACACTGGATGCTACCAGATCAGCAGTAGTGCCCGGATTAATGCCCTTCCTGCATAGATATCTATCCCATCTTTTCAAGTTATCAAGAGAAAAGTTGCTCAACAATTCTTTCGCCTTTCTGCTGATCCTTTTCGCAATATCCTTCCCGAACCTTCTTTGAACCAATGAATCCGGGTACCTGGACAGAATCTCCATATACAAGTGGAGAACAGATCTCCCCGAGAGTAACATTTCTGCACCAGAAAATGTAATGGGAAACCCATTCACCCATTCTGAAGCTATGCTATCCCACTTCGAAGATATCAAAAATAATTCTAGAAGTGTCGTACCATGGTACCGAACCTCTTCTAACCCTTTTTCAAATCGTAAATCCGGTCCATTCTCAGGTTCTCCCAGAAATGCCCCAGATATTTTTACAGTCTCAGCAATTTCTACTGCATCTTCTGTTGTTGTGGAACGAACCAGTTCATTTACTGTCTTCTCCAATCTGTCAACACCTTTCGTAGCTGCCACAGCAATAGGCATACAAAGCATGATAATACCTAAATTCGTGTTTGACGCCACAAATCTCTTCCTTTCCAGAACTGCTTCCTTAACAAACCGTCCAAGGTGCACTTCTCTTTCATTACAGACTTTCTCTATTGTCTTTCCCAGAAGAACTGCACTCACCACAAAATCAAGAAAACCTCTTTTCCCTGGATAAATATTCCCTGGCTTGAAAGTCCCTGCCTCTACAATACAGGAGATCATACAAGTTTCTGATATTTTCATGAATCACCACACATTTCGCTATTTAAACACTTGTTGAATACAATCGGACGCTGATCCAATTGTACTCTATCACTGCAGGTAGTTATAGGCCACGAAAAAGGCATAGATCATCAGAAACAGAATGCCCTGCCACCGTTTCAATTGATACCCCATCCGCATGAATACGAGCAACAATGCAGTGACTCCTATCATCATGGGAACGTTAAAATACTTCAAATTCGCATCTAATTGTAAAGGATTCACCAGAGCTGAAACCCCAGTAACCCACAATATATTGAAAGTATTGGCACCAAGAATATTTCCCACAGAAATTTGCTCAATATTCTCCTTCAAAGCTCTCAAAGAGACAGAAAATTCTGGCAATGATGTACCGAGAGCAACGATAGTAGAACCAATGGCAGATTCAAAAACATTCAGGGTCACAGCAATGCCAAGAGCAGCATTCACCAGAACTCTTGCCCCAACAAAAATGGCAACTGCACCTCCCCCAAATTTGAGAGCTAGCTTCCATGCTGGTTCTGGTTCAATTTCCTTCAATCCCCTTGACACTTCAATGATTTGCCTTTTCGTATACCTCTCCCTGCTTAAAGACCATAGGTAGAGAAAAAAAAGGAATAACAGGACGCATCCTTCAATCCGGGATATTCCTCCTGGGACAAGGAAAACGAAGAAGATGCACACTAAGAGCAATGTGATGCCATAGCGCTTCAGCACCAAGGGTTCAAGTGAGTACCCCTCGATAACCATGCATGTTCCCAAGATCAGGGCAATGTTCGTGACATCACTCCCCACTGCATTCCCCACTGCAATGCCGCCAGATCCTAAATGGGATGCCATGACAGAAGCTGTGAACTCAGGTAAAGTAGTACTCGCAGAGACTAATGTGAGACCTATGACCAGGTCGGAGACACCAATCCTTCTTGCTATCTCTGCTGCAGCCTTAACGAAGTGCTCACTCCCTTTCCACAGAAAGAGAAAGCCGATTCCGATGAGGATGATGTCAAGCAGCATGCACCTACCACTTATTCGCTATTAAAAAGGTTTGGGGTTTCCTCGCTTCAACGTTCAGTAGATCTGCAGCTCTTACAGATTCTGAGAAATCTCCCTATACGTGTTCTCTCTCAGGAATTGCAGAACTCCATCCCACCAGCAGAACTATCGAATCATGGACCTTCTTTCTCTTCCTTCTCAGCCAATAATTTTATTTTTTCCTTTAGAAGTTCTCGGATGTCTCTGTACTGTATGATATCTCTTATCCTCTCTCTGATTCTTCTGCGCAGTGAAAGATACCCGTTGTCCTCCAATGTGTACAGCTGCTTGTAACATCTCCAGCAAAAAGCTGCTTTATCACTGTTCAGAGCTTTACAGTAAGGACATTCCTTCATACTCTGTATCCTTTTCGACACTCCATAAAAATCTACTGCTCCCTTTTTACAATTACCGCGACATAGCCAAAGAATCCTACGATAAGTCCTATCATGAACCCGATGGCTCCTCCAAAGTCTCCTCCTACATGATCTCCCACCTTCCAGCCCACAATACCCACTCCTACTGTAGAAGCTGCCAGCTGGAGAGGAATGGAAATATGAGAGAAGTCCTGTGCATTCATTCTGTGGATTTCACCACCAGAACGGGAACAGGAGCATGTCTCACTACTCTTTCAGCAACGCTTCCAAGAAGTAAATGAGCTAGCCCGCTTCTTCCAAGAGTGCCCACCACGACCAGATCATAGTCTCTGGCCTGTTCAATGATCTCATTCGCAGGATGACCTTCCAGGACCAGGGGGGTTACCTCAACACCCTTTTTTCTGCCTTCTTCTACTACTTTTTCCACAATTCTGTTTCCTTCTTCCTTGAGCATTTCTATCTGTTCGTCCAGGAGCAAAGAAGTAGGGCTGCCAATCGTGAGTGACACGTGGATTCCTTCAACCACATACAATGCAGTTACTCGAGCTTTCAGCTTTGCCGCTAGGGTAAGCCCGTGGGTTTCAGCTTGTTCTGAATGGTGTGATCCATCTGTTGCAATCAAAATCTTCTTGTACATCGCTCCACCTTCTGGCTGGACATATATATACGTATGGGTGACTTATGAAGGTAGATATGTTCAATTATTACAAGAGTAGCATGATTAACGAGTCCTCCCACGTCAAAGAAGCCCATTTAGACCCATTGAGCGAACTGCAAATCAGCTTCTGTGTTCTCTT
>CAZFAR010000078.1:0-3741 GCA_964516825.1 uncultured Thermococci archaeon | reverse complement strand
TTCAATTGACACCCATGCAGCTATCCCCAAAAGTATCAGGGATGTAGGAGCAGCAATGCTCACTATTCCAAGCCGTTTCTCCAATATATTCAGCGTTGACGATACTGCCCATGCTGCAATTCCAAAAAAGATGGATGCTGCCACAATTGTCTCCAAACTAATTGAATCAGTAGAATATGTGGAAGGCGATGTTGGAAATGTGGTCCCAGGACCCTGACCAGGTATGCTCCTGACTGCAAGAATCACAATCACTCCAATAACCAAAGAAAAGAGGCCCACAAGTAAGGCCAGTGGTTGTATGAATTCTCCCCATGTAACAAAACTCTTTTTCTCTTCCTCAAAGAATTTTCCTACGAGATGTTCTATCTTCTCTTCTATCATATGAGGAGAAGTACATATAATAGAATACTTCTCACGCTTCCCATGTTCATTCATGAGTTTTACCGCAAGGTCTCCCTCTTTCGAAAGGAATTCATTACTTCTCGAGATTCGGAGCTGAATATCAGATGCCTCCAATTTGAATACTTTTCTGTAAAGAGGGGAAGATGCAACAAACTGGTGGCCACTTGGCAAATATACCCACAATTCCAGTATATCAGGATACTTCAGATACTTATCAATTCTTTGATTTAGGTTTTCATATCCAATTGTTTCATGTATATTGAAATTTGCAGACCACACTGTGCTGGGAACTTTCCACTTTTCAATTTCCTCTCTAGGAAGGAAGTTCTCCAATATGAAGACCATCTGGAATAGATACAATCTTGCGGAGGACTGCTCGTCTTTGCTGAACGTGATCTTGATCAGAATGTCCTCCTCATTGACACAGGTTTTCAGTTCTTCGGGAATCTCTTTATCTCCTATTACGGTACATACAATATCAAGGGGAAAAACAACATTTTGTCCTATAATGGCAGGGTTTTCAAAAGTTTCATCAATTCTAAATAGTACGTAGTCGTCTCTTTTTTCTTTTTTCTCTTGAAAACGTGTCCCTGTCCCTGCACTACTTCTGAAGGCACGAAAATTGAACTGCTTATTATACTCCTGGTCAAGTTCTACAAGAGCTAGTGTTTTTTCATCATTCCTGATGAAAACATACAAATCTATATTTCTGGGGCTTTCTTCAGCAATTTCAACAAGAAAACGGACTGCAAGTCTAATCTTCCCCTTTCCGTTATTGTCGAATTTTCCTGTAATTTTGCAATGTTTCATTGTACTTATCGGATCAAAAGATAAGAAAAAGATGTTTGTCATGAAAACACTCAAGTTGGGTCTGGTCTATCATCTCTTTTCACTCTTTCCACCTCCTAGGTCGGGTCCGGTTTATCGTCCCATGGCAAGAAAGGAAATCCTTTCCAAAAAGCTGACATCCCAAACATAACCAATGCATTTCTTCTCGCGTTCATACTGCTTTGTGTTCCGTGGTACTATATAAACTTTTTGGTTGTTACAGTTTCTGTAGGATTTCTATTTTATTATCCAGATTCTACAGTTCTGATAGTTTTCACAGAGTCACAAGCGAATAGAAATTCTCCCCCATTTCCTTTGCAGTATCACCAATACTGATTATGACAAAGATTCCATAAATTGAAGCCCTACTTCTCTCTGCCAGCCTGATCAAAGCTCTCTGGGTCTCCCCAGATCGCAATACATCGTCCACGATGAGTACTTTTTCGTTCTTTTCTATTGCATCTTTAGGAAGGTACAATGACATTAAATTCCCTGAAGAACTGGGCACGTACGTTTCTTCATTGTAGTCGGTAACACCTACCTCCCTGTTCTTTCTCGCATAGACAGCATCCACACCCAACCGGAGTGCAATGCTGCAGGCCAAACTGATGCCATCTGTCTCTGAGGTCAGAATCTTCTCCGCGAAAGGAAACCGTTCTGCTACCTGCTCTGCAATCTCTCTCAATAGCAAAGTATCATATAAGATTGCTGAATTGTCAAAGTATCCTTCCTTGTCACATTTTATCCTCTTTTTGATCTCTGCCTGCACAGAGTATTTCTTTCTGAAATAGGAAATGAACTCCCTTGCTCGTTCCTCAGTTGGGAGGACTCTCCCCATGATGTACCTGTTCAGTACAGTAGCAGGCAAATTCAGCATCCGGGAAAGCTCATGGTAGGTATGCTCTTCTTTTAGCATCTTCAGGTATTCTATTGAACGGATGCGTATCTTCATGCTCTCTGCCATATTCATGAGCACATACATGTTGATTAGGTTTATAAGCCTTCTCATTATTGATGAATTCATGTTAGCAGTCATCGATTTTGGCAGCCAGTACACTCATTTAATCTGCCGGCGCATACGTCAGCTGCATGCATACTCAGAAATATTCCCCTCCTGTGTAGATCTTGCTGATATTAAGAATGCAGAAGCAGTCATTCTGTCTGGAGGACCTTCGAGCGTGTACAGAAAAGATGCACCCAGAAATGATAAGGTGCTGACCTGGCTGGTAGAAGAAGATATTCCCACATTGGGAATCTGCTATGGGCTGCACTTGCTGGTTCAGCACCTGGGAGGCTGCGTAGTAAGAGGTGAGCTGAAAGAGTATGGGGTCTGTGAAGCTTCTGTGGAAGAAGATCCCCTCTTCAAGGGATTAGAGAAGAGACAGAAGGTATGGATGAGTCATGGGGATCGGGTAGAAGTACTCCCTTTGGGGGTTTCACGAATTGCTTCTACTGAAACCTGTAAGAACGCAGGGATCCGCCGGAGCAATATCTATGCTGTTCAATGGCATCCTGAGGTGCACCATACTGAAAAGGGAATGGAAATGCTTTCCAACTTCCTGAATATTGCAGGTATGGAAAGAAACTGGCATATGGCAGATTTTGTGGATCATGCTGTGAAAACTTTAGAAGAAGAGATTTCTGGCAGAGCAGTGATCGGATTAAGTGGAGGAGTCGATTCCAGCGTGGCTGCCGCCCTGGTCAGTAAAGCGCTTGGAACCAGATTGACTGCAGTTTTTGTGGATCATGGGTTGTTGCGAGAGGGAGAAATAGATCATGTAAGAAAATTCTTCGAAGGGAAGGTCAATCTAGAAATAGTTCAGGCTAAGGAACGCTTTTTTTCCAGATTGAAAGGAGTCCTCGATCCTGAAGAAAAAAGGAAAATCATCGGGGAGGAATTCATCCGGATTTTTGAAGAGGAAGCCCGGAAGGTAGGGGCAGACACTTTAGTGCAGGGGACCATCTACCCCGACCGGATTGAAAGTGGAATAACACAGAATGCAGATGTGATCAAGTCCCACCACAATGTGGGAGCTCTGCCTGATTTCATGGAGTTTGAGAAAGTGGTAGAACCTTTGAAGGATCTGTACAAGGATGAGGTGCGTGAAGTGGGGAGAAACCTGGGATTGCCAGAAGAAATTCTGATGAAGCATCCATTTCCAGGACCGGGGTTGGCAGTGCGGGTACTGGGTGAGGTCAATGATGCTAATATCTCTATATGTAGGAGAGCATGCAGTATTGTTGAAGAAGAATTGCGGAAGAGTGGGCTGTATGACGCAGTGTGGCAGGGATTTGCCTTACTATTCGAGGATAAAGTGGTGGGAGTAGTGGGAGATGAGCGTAAATTGGGACGGGTTGTGGGCATCAGGATTGTCCAGTCAGTAGATGCCATGACTGCGAATTTCGCGAAGGTGGATTGGGATATTCTGGAGAGGATGTCCACCCGGATAACAAATGAAATTCCAGATGTGGTCTCTGTCGCATATTTTGTATCACATAAGCCTCCGCAGA
>CAZFAR010000077.1:0-10323 GCA_964516825.1 uncultured Thermococci archaeon | reverse complement strand
TCTAACCCAAATATATTAGGATAATTTCAGGAAACTAAACGCTTACATGAAAAGTATAAAATCAAAAAGAAAAGATAAGGAAATTTTTCAATGGACAACTGGGTCCAAGCTTTTTCAGTTCACTTCACGATTCTTTGTTCTCTGATCATCATAAGAGACTACTGTTGATCCATCGCTCATCTGTTTTCAATTCCCTGAAAGAGTCCGATGATATTTCCATCCGGATCTGTAAGATGCGCATACCACCCCAGTGTGGGGATCTCTGTCTTTGGAACAGCAACTCCTCCTCCAAGCACTTTAACTTTCTGGAGATAGGGTTCGATCTCATCCACATCTACGTAGACTGCAGGCGATTCGCCAGGATGTACTTCATTCACTTTCGATATGCCTCCACCAACGCCTTCAGGTGGAGTAAAGACATAATATTCCTCTCCCCAGGGTTCAAATTTCCAGTTGAAGAGCCCTGAAAGAAAGTTTT
The DNA here is from genome assembly GCA_964516825.1 of uncultured Thermococci archaeon. Taxonomy (GTDB): domain Archaea; phylum Methanobacteriota_B; class Thermococci; order Methanofastidiosales; family SZ-28-30; genus SZ-28-30. Next base: position 9,845 of record CAZFAR010000077.1, on the reverse strand, counting down.
TCGTTCTCTCAAGGTCTGTAGAGGACCACTCTATGTGACAGATTGTGTGCATTTTTACGACTTACTTTGTTTTCTAATAAAGCTTTCGTTTGACAGTTTGAGAGCCAATAGATTCCCCATCCAGTATTTTGAATTAGGGTTATGCATCACGCTCTTCATATTTTGTCCTGAAATAATATCCTTCTTTGCTATCGACAATTGTTGATACAGAAAGAGTCGAACACCGAAAGGGATATATAATGCCGGTGCTCATACAGTCAATTGACATATAAAGGTATCGGAAGGCGGTGTACCATGTACCAGTATGAAACGCTAGCCGTGGAATGCAAAGAAGGAACTGCACAGGTCATGCTGAACAGACCTGATGTGTACAATGCATTCAACGAGATTCAAATAGAAGAGCTGACAGACTGCTTTTCCCAATTATCGGAAGATGGGAATGTTCATGCAGTCATACTCACGGGAAAGGGGCGCCACTTCTGCGCAGGAGCAGATCTGAACTGGATGCAGAAAGTAGCCTCATACACGAGGGAGGAGAACATTGCTGACTCTCGGAAAATGGGTGAAATGTTTCGTACCATTAACAGCTGTTCAAAACCAGTCGTGGGCCGCATCAATGGCTCTGCTTTTGGCGGCGGCGTTGGACTGGTTGCAGTGTGCGACGTATGCGTGTGCAGTGATCAAGCAGTGTTTGCCTTCAGTGAGGTCAAATTGGGAATAGTCCCTGCAGTGATCTCCCGTTATGTCATACCCAAGATTGGACTGTCTCATGCGCGCTCTCTCTTTATGACAGGCGAGCGATTTTCTGCACAGAAAGCGCTTGAAATTGGACTGGTACATCACGTCTGTCCCTTGGACGAACTGGACACAAAGACTGAGGAGCAGCTCACGCTGCTGCAATCAAGCGGGCCACAGGCTCTCAAAGCTGCAAAAGAGCTGGTTCAGAAGTGGCCTGCACTTGAAGAAGATGAATTTCGCGCTTATACTGAGGAATTAATCGTTGATTTGCGTGCTTCTGAGGAGGGAAAAGAAGGAATCAGAGCATTTCTAGAAAAGAGAAAACCTGTATGGAGGTAATGACATGTTCGAGAAGATATTGATAGCTAACAGAGGTGAAATTGCAGTTCGCATCATGAGTGCATGTGAAGAGATGGGTATTAGAACGGTAGCTGTCTATTCAGATGTAGATCAGCATTCGGTTCACGTCCGAACTGCAGATGAAGCATACCCTCTGGGTGATCCTGCACCTCTGGAGAGCTATCTCAACATTGATAAGATCATGAAGGCTGCTCGTGAAACAGGGGCTGAGGCGATTCATCCTGGATATGGTTTTCTGGCTGAAAATCCTGGGTTTGCTGAACGCTGTGAGAAGGAAGGTATTACATTCGTTGGCCCCAGGAGTGACGTGATCAGGTTGATGGGTCACAAGGTGGAAGCAAAAACGTCTATCAGAAAGGCAGGGGTCCCTGTAATTCCAGGATATCATGAGGGAGATCAGGAAACTGAGAAACTACTAGAAGAAGGTTTGAAGATCGGATTTCCCCTCCTTATCAAGGCTGCCTCAGGTGGCGGGGGAAAGGGAATGCGTATCGTGCGAAAGGAAGAGGATCTCAAGGAGTTTATCGAAAGCTGCAAGAGAGAGTCTCTGAAAGCTTTTGGAGATGATTCAATCTTTCTGGAGAAGTACCTGGATAAACCACGCCACGTAGAATTCCAGGTACTGGGAGATCATCATGGAAACATGATCCATCTTTTCGAGAGGGAATGTTCAATACAAAGGCGTCACCAGAAGATCATAGAAGAGACTCCCTCCACTGCTCTAACGCCTGAACTGCGGAAGAAGATGGGGGAAGCTGCAGTAAGAGCAGCTGAAGCTGTAGGATATACCAATGCAGGGACTGTAGAGTTCATGGTGGATGGGAATAGGAACTTCTACTTCCTGGAAATGAACACTAGATTGCAGGTGGAGCATCCTGTAACCGAATTTGTCACTGGCGTGGACCTGGTGAAATGGCAGCTGCGGATTGCTTCTGGTGATGAACTCACTTTGAAGCAGAATCAGTTGCTCCAGAGGGGTCATGCTATAGAATGTCGTATTTATGCAGAGGATCCCTCAAATGAGTTTCTGCCATCCACTGGCGTTCTGCACTGCGTCGAACTCCCTCGAGGCATAAATGTGAGAAATGATTCTGGCATTGAAACTGGTACAGAAATTACGTCTCATTATGATCCCCTCCTGTCCAAATTAACAGTGTATGCTGAAAACCGTGATGAAGCTATTCAGAAAATGGTGCACGCACTGTCAAACTACGTGATTCTGGGTGTTGCGACCAATGTGAGTTTTCTTAGACGTGTTTTACTCCAGGAATCCTTCAGGAAGGGTGAAATTACTACTCACTTCATAGATGAGCATGAAGAGCTCTTTTCAGAATCGGTAATTCCAGATGAAGCCCTGATCGCTGCAGCACTGGCAGAAACTCTCAGGTTGGTACCAGACCCTACTCAGGTTCGGACTACAACAGGAATTGCAGATCCTTACTCTCCCTGGAAAACTGCAGGCAGCTGGAGCAATGTGTGAGGTGATTTAATGGAGTTTTACTACGAGCACAAGAACAGTACGTACAGGATTGAGGTTGAACAGAACACTGACACATGGGAGATCCATATCGGGGATAACGTGTATAAAGTATCTGCATCTGATCTGGGGAATGGACACCTTCACATTAAAACTGATAATGCTGTGTTTCGTCCTCGAGTCTACTGTAATGGTCAGAAGAGGTTCATCTTTCTTGATGGGGAGACCTACTTACTGAAAAGGGCAGTTCGCCTTTCAACCACGCATGACCATGTAGAAGGAGAGGTTCTCTCACCAATTGGGGGAAAAGTCGTAAAAGTTTTTGTTTCCGAAGGTGATATTGTCGAGAAGAACCAGGATCTTCTGATCATTGAATCCATGAAAATGGAGCACAGAGTAAAAGCTCCCATCAGAGGAACAGTGATGAGGCTTCAACACAGAGAAGGAGCAATCATCGATACTGGCGAGGTATTAGTGGACATTGAGAGAGACAAGAGCATCAACGGACAGGCAGAGTGGTGATATGGAAATCATGGAAACTCGCATAGATACAGATGATTCAGAGTTCAAGGCAAACAGAAAGCATTACCTGGAACTACTCAAAGATATGAATGAGAAAGTAGAGCAGGCCAAGAAGGGTGGTACAGAAGAAGCGAGAGAACTGCACAAGGAGCGCGGGAAGATGCTGGTAAGAGAGAGAATTGCTACACTCCTGGATAAAGGTACCCCCTTCTTAGAGTTCAATACATTGGCTGCCTACGATATGTATGAGAATAGAGCTCCCTGCGCAGGGATAGTCACCGGCATTGGTACAATACATGGAAAAGAGGTCATGCTCATTGCCAACGATGCGACTGTTAAAGGAGGAACCTACCATCCAATGACTGTAAAAAAGCATCTGAGGGCTCAGGAGATAGCTACAGAGAACAATCTGCCGTGTATCTATTTAGTGGACTCTGGTGGAGCATTTCTACCTATGCAGGATGAGGTCTTTCCAGATCGGGAGCATTTCGGCCGCATCTTCTACAATCAAGCAGTCATGTCATCCAAGGGAATTCCTCAGATATCAGTGGTCATGGGAATGTGCACTGCAGGTGGAGCATACGTGCCCGCCATGTCAGATGAAGCCATCATCGTCAAGGAAACAGGTACTATCTTTCTGGGGGGACCTCCCCTCGTGAAGGCAGCGACCCACGAAGAAGTAACCCCTGAAGAGCTGGGTGGAGCAGACGTGCACTGCCGCATATCTGGTGTAGCAGATCATTATGCGCATGATGACATGCATGCAATACAGATCTGCAGATCCATTGTAGAAAGTTTGAATAGACCTCCCAAGACATATCTTGATATAAAATCGCCCGAAGATCCTCTGTACCCTGCGGACGAGATATACGGAATCATTCCGAGGGATCCCAGAACTCCCTTTGATGTGAGAGACGTCATAGCTCGGTTGGTGGATGGTAGTAAATTCCACGAGTTCAAGAAATTTTACGGGACCACCCTCGTATGTGGATTTGCGAGAATTCTGGGCTATCCTGTAGGGATTCTGGCCAACAATGGTGTGCTGCTTTCAGAAAGTGCCCTAAAGGGGACTCATTTCGTACAGATGTGCTGCCAGAGGAAAATACCTCTGGTGTTCCTCCAGAACATTACAGGGTTCATGGTAGGAAAGCAGTCAGAAGCAGGAGGCATAGCCAAGAATGGTGCCAAAATGGTGGCTGCAGTGGCAGTGGCTCAAGTACCCAAGTTCACAGTAATCATTGGCGGATCCTTTGGAGCAGGAAACTACAGTATGTGCGGGAGAGCATACCAGCCCCGCATGCTGTGGATGTGGCCAAATGCGCGAATTTCAGTCATGGGCGGTCAACAGGCTGCTGATGTGTTGTTGACAGTAAAAAAGGATCAGTTGTGGAGGAAGGGAATTGAACTGTCAGAGGAAGAGGAAGAAGCTATTGTAGCACCAATTCTGGAAAAATACGAAAAAGAGGGAAATCCTTACTACAGTACCGCCCGACTGTGGGACGATGGTATCATAGACCCCAAGGATACGCGGCTAGTTTTGGCTCTGGGAATTTCTGCTTCACTGAATGCGCCCATACCAGACCCACCCTTCGCTCTGTTCAGAATGTGACTGTTTTTCTCATTTCTTGCACATTCATTGCCTTGTCGTTGTTACACGTGTAACATTTTTCCCCACTTTCCAAAACTTGGAAGTCGAGAATTTAGTACTTGAGAAGTTGACCGGTGCCTTTGTGAACTGATTCGCCTCTCTACAAATTTCCCAATACACGTAGGTTTCCAAGAGCCCCTCATTGCCGCGTTTCATGATCACCGTAAAGTATTTAAAGGAGAAGGGATTTATTCACGTAAACCCTTGAAAGGGAGGTGAACACAATGAAAAAGGAACTCAGTCTAATACTCATAGGGATACTTGTTCTGTCAATCTACGTGCCAGTTGCCGCTCCGGAAGGTGAAACGATATCAGTGATTTTCGAGACTGATAACAAGGCAGCTCTAGGAGATGCTATTGAGGCTGCAGGTGGTACTGTAAAAATTGAGTACCTCACTGTAGGCCTGATTGCTGCAGACGTGCCACTGCTTTCAATGGGAGATGTTCTCGCAAATCCACACTGCCTGCACGCTTACAAGGACTACATGCAGAGCCTTCCAGGTCAGGGCGACGTTCCTGAAGGTGATCCTGATTCCTTCATGGTTGCAGAAGCCCTGGATCTCTCAGACTTCGTGGTGGAATCCTACGGTCCTGAAGATCTTGAAGCACTGCCCGAGAACTTCTACAACTACATGATTACAGGGGCTGAAGATATCTGGCCTGAGACTGCCTATGGTGATGGAGCAGTAGTAGCTGTCATTGACACAGGAACCTACCCATACCATCCACTGTTCATGTGGCCTGACAATACCAGCTCTGTCATTGGTGGTATCAACTTCTACCCTGGTGAACCTGAAGACTCATGGTGGTATCCTACAAACCACTACCATGGAACAGTGTGCGCAGGACTCATTATCAGTCATGGAGCTATTCTCGTACCGAAGACCAGCTACCTGGCTAAATCTATCATGCTGTACGCACCACCTGAAAGCTGGGTTGATTACGGCACCAGCATCCTGGTACCACTGCTCGGTATGGCCCCCCTGGCCAAGGTCTACGCTATCAAGGTCTTCCCCCGGGATGGTTCATCCACACCCAGTTCAGTGATCATGCAGGGTATCGACTATGCTATCTACCTGAGAAAGCTGTACGATGCCACTGGCGGTGCAGAAGGAGTGCCTATCGATGTGATCAGCATGAGCCTTGGCGGAGGAACAGGATACGATGGAAAGAATGCTGAAGATCTTCTGGTAGATGAAGCCACAAAGAGTGGTATTTCAGTGGTGGTAGCTGCCGGAAATGATGGTCCTGCATACGAGACTGTATCAAGACCTGCAACAGCATATACTTCCATTGCTGTGGGAGCAGCTGCAGATCCTGTGCACACCAGAATAGGATGGGACATCAGCTACAGAAGGGCAGGTATTGGAGAATACTTCTACCCCTACGATGACATACAGATCATCTACTTCTCCGGTCGTGGGCCCAACAGTGATGGCCGTCTTGCACCTGATGTGTTGGCATGCGGTGTCTATGCCATGTCTGCCTTCCCACCCAGCAGCATTGGGATCATGTCAGGAACATCCTCTGCATGTCCTATTGTAGCAGGAGGAAGTGCATTGCTGGTAGCCTGGCAAAAGATGAACGAGGGATCTGCCAATCCATACGAGATCAGGAATGCTGTCATTGAAGGGGCTGTCCCATTGACCTTACCCTACTCAGAGTTTGCACAGGGGAATGGATATCTGAACGTGGCCAACTCACTGGCACTGCTGCAGAACGGTATCGATGGTGGATTACACCTGGACAAGGGACATCATCTGACTTCAGTAGATCTCAAGGGAGGAACACAGACCTGGTCTACTGGACTCCTGGGACCTGGACTCACGTACGATATTACTATTGCAGTAGACGAGGACACAGAGAGCCTGGATGTCTGCTTGACCAATGTGACATTCTCAGGACCACAGAATCCGCTCATGGGAGACTCCATTGAATTCTATATACAGAGCGCAGTCCGAACTGCTGAGTACTCCTATGTCTACAGCGCAAATGTGTACGGAAACTTCTCCTACACAGTCACAGATCCAAATCCTGGAAACATCAGGATCGTTGTCGAGGGTGACTGGACCAACTGGGGCTTCATGTCCTGTGATGTCACTGTAACAGAGCATGAAGGCCGTGAAAACTCTGGTGGACACAAGGGAACTATTGGTAACGATGAATGGGCTGTCTACTACATTGACGTCCCGGATGGATTGAGTGCTGTCCTCTTCGAACTGTGGTGGATGCACGATTGGTCCAAGTTCCCGACCTACGATCTGGACATGTATGTCATTGACCCCAATGGCAATGTCTACATGGATGGTGCAATGTTCTGGTCACCTGAGAAGCAGTACATCTACGACCCAGTACCAGGAACCTACATAGTGTTAATCTACGGCTATGAGATCTACCACGGAAATGATCCGTACATGCTGAACGTCTACTACATCACATAATTATTTTTCTTTTTTTTCATTTCATTTTATCTTGTACACCTTTACTCAAAAGTCTAGAATGAGGCCCGGTATTTCAAGAATTACGACACATAATCATTATTATTCTTTTAGCACTATATCAAGCAGAATATGTTGCGTTACACGTGTAACAAATCCGTTAACTTTAACCTTAATATGGAAAAGGATTTAAGACACTATGCAAACTTTACTACATGACTTACAAGATTGCGATTCTGCCAGGCGACGGCACTGGCAATGATGTCATGGATGCTGCCAGAATCGTCCTGGATAAGATTAACCTGGATGCAGAATACCTTCCCGGTGATGTTGGATGGGAGTTCTGGTGCAAAGAGGGAAACCCCCTCCCTGAGCGAACTATTACATTACTGAGAGAGAGCGACTGCTGCCTATTTGGAGCGATCACCTCCAAGCCAAAAGAAGAAGCTGCAAGAGAGCTAAATCCTGAATTGCGTGACAAAGGTCTGTCCTACTACTCTCCAATCGTGGCCATGAGACAGCTATTCGATCTTTATGTGAATATGAGACCCTGCAAGGCGTATAACGGAAACCCATTAAACTACAGGGATGATATCGATATCGTAGTCTTCAGGGAGAACACAGAAGACCTCTACTCTGGAGTGGAGTTTCATCCCCTCCCACAGGAAGTCAAGAATGCATTATTGATCCACCCCAAGATGAACGCTTTCAAGAATGTCCCCAATGAAGATCTAGCACTCAGCTGCAGGATTTTCACCAGGAGGGGATGCCAGAGAATCGTGAGAGCTGCCTTCGAATATGCCAAGAAATACGGCAGAAAAACAGTTACAGTCGTCGAGAAACCAAACGTCATCAGAGAAACCAGCGGGCTCATGATCAGGGAAACCAGAAAGATTGCTGAAGAGTATCCTGGTATTGAGTTATGGGAGACGAATGTAGACGCTATGGCAATGTGGTTGGTCAAGAATCCCCAGGACTACTCTGTCTTGGTAACCTCCAACATGTTTGGAGACATCATCTCAGATCTGTGCGCTCAGCTCGTCGGGGGTCTGGGATTTGCTTCTGCTGCCAACATGTCTGATACCTTCGCTGTCTTTGAGCCCACTCACGGGTCTGCTCCCAAGTATGCTGGCCAGTATAAAGTCAATCCCAGTGCCATGCTGCTGGCTGTCAAACTGATGCTTGACTGGTTGGGAGAGAAGGAAGATGCTCAGATCCTGGAGAATGCCATAGCTGCCATTGTGAAAGAAGGAAAGGTGAGAACCTACGACATGGGAGGGTCCTCTTCCACCCTGGATATGGCACGCGCCATAGCAGCCAAACTGTGATAACAAACCTTATAAGGGGTAGTACCTTCACCCTTCAGGTGATCACATGTGGATCTATGCCCTCATCATCTCAGTACTCGGATTACTCTTTGCAGCCATCACTGCATGGAGAATCCTGCGATTGGACCCGGGCACTCCAGAAATGAAAGAAATCTCTGACGCTGTCCACAGGGGCGCCATGGCCTTCCTCAAGAAAGAGTACAGGACGTTAGTTGTCTTTGCCATTATTGTCATTACAAGCATTGCATTGACAATAAACGTTGAGACTGCAGTTTGTTTTGCAGTAGGAGCCTTCTTCTCTGCTTTGACTGGGAACATTGGCCTGCGCATTGCGACAAGGGCCAATGCACGCACTGCTCAGGCAGCAAAGAACAGTCTAAATGCAGGATTGCGGGTGGCCTTTAACTCCGGACTGGTCATGGGGCTGTCTGTGGTAGGGTTTGGTCTCTTCGGCGTTTCCATGTTCTACTTCATATACGGGAATCCAGACCTCATCTACGGGTTTGGGTTCGGTGCCTCCTCTATTGCGTTGTTCGCCAGGGTGGGTGGTGGTATCTACACCAAGGCAGCAGATGTGGGAGCAGACCTCGTAGGGAAAGTGGAAGCGGGAATCCCTGAAGACGATCCCAGGAACCCTGCTGTCATCGCAGACAATGTGGGCGACAACGTGGGAGATGTGGCCGGCATGGGTGCTGACCTTTTTGAGTCCTACGTGGATTCCATCATTGCAGCCATGGCCATTGGTGCTGTCATGGCAGTGAAGATGAATGTGGAGCTTCCTCTTCTCATTTCTGCCATTGGCATTGCAGCTTCCATTATCGGAACCTTTTTTGTGTCTGCCTCCGGGAAAAATCCCCAGGCAGCCATGAACAGGGGAATTTTCGCAGCTGCTGGTATCATGGCGGTAGGCACCTTTCTGGCAATCTACTACACAAGAAGTGACATAGGTATCTTCTGGGCCACACTTTCAGGGCTGGTCTCAGGGATTATCATTGGGTTGGTCACAGAATACTATACCTCAGACAGTAGATCTCCCACCCAGGCGGTGTCCCATGCAGCTGAAACAGGGGCTGCTACCAACATCATTGCTGGCCTATCTCTGGGCATGAAGAGTACCATGATCCCCGTGCTCTCCGTATGCGGAGCAATTCTGGTAGCGTACCACTTTGCTGGGCTTTATGGTATTGCCATCGCCTCTGTAGGAATGCTGTCCACTTTGGGAATTACTTTAGCCAGTGACACCTACGGACCTGTGGCAGATAACGCAGCTGGCATTGCGGAGATGGCCAAGATGGGCAGTGAAGTCAGAGAGAGAGCTGAAACCTTGGACGCTG
>CAZFAR010000076.1:0-10436 GCA_964516825.1 uncultured Thermococci archaeon | reverse complement strand
TATTCTTTTTCGTCATGACTTCTGCAACAATGGATTTGTAGAAAACTTCATCCACTACAATCGGGGTTACGAATCCCTTGAATCTACCTTCTTCAACTTCCAAGAGAAACCTATTGCAACGGTTTGCCAGCTTATGGGTAGAATATGAGTAGAGAAAAATGTTTGAATCAATAAATATTTCTTGTTTTTCTTCTGCATTCTCACCCATTATACCATTTCCTCAATATCAAGTTCTGCGATTGCTTCTATTATATCTTCTCTTGCTTCAAGTTTTATCTCATGTGCATCTTCAATTCTAATGAGAACATCCTTGTCATCAATATCGAGCTTTTCTTTTGGATAAATTATTCCATTTCTTATTTCTGCATGGACGATTTTCATGAATATATGGTAGATTTCGGGTTTATATATGTTTGTTCGATTCTGCAAAAATCCTGAGATTGGTAACCCTTCGGATGTGGGAAATCGTCACATGAATGAAAGGTATGATGAAAGGTTTGGGAAAGCTGAGCTTATGTATCTTTTTCGGTCAGGAGAATGACTTTGTATAAGAAGAAGAAACCAGCCACTGCACTGAGGACCTCCATGAACCCTGCGTAGGTGAACACCAGTCTGACCCCCATATATGTTGTACAATACTCCTCCAATCCCCATGGAAATAATAGATGCCAATTCTATCAGCAATCCTTGTACACTGAAGACCCTTCCCATGATACCTTCATCAACTGTTTCCTGCACGATAGTGGTTTCAATCACATCCCGTATACAGTTAAACACGCCATGGGAAAACCAGATCACACATCCAACAAGAAACACGGCAGTATTCACCACCAGCACAATGGTGAGTCCACTGAAAATACCAGTAATGAGCCAGAATACCACTTTCCTGTTCAGACGCTGTATTCTGTTGGCATGCCCTAAGAGAAAAAGGCTTCCCAAAACCCATCCAGCACCGATAGAGGAGAGGAGCAGTGCATATCCCATTTTCGTAGAGAAGCTATAAACATCGTGAGGAAGGGCTGCCGTCAACGCATTGACACTTCCACCTCCTAGCATCATGATGAAAGCAGACACAAACAAAGTAAACATAATCCTATTCTCGCCAGAGTGAGCTTTTCAAAGACCGATTTCATCAAGTACTGGCTCTTGTTCACTCTCAGTCAGACCTGTGAAGCCATGAACCGTAAGTCTTAAAAGCATTACGCAGACCTATACATAGTGTGCCATCCACTCGTTGAATGCTGCAAAAAATAAAGGGATAGAATGTCCAAGAAAGATGAAGAGAAAAAGAAAAAAATAGAACGGCTAATATCTGAGGGAAAAGTAGGAGAAGCTTTAGAATTGGCAGATGTCAAAGATATAGATAATTTATTTCTTCTGGAACTCCTCACCTGGCACGAAAAGAACTTCGAAACTGCTGAAAAGATATTCACCCATGTACTCAAGTGTGAACCTCAAAACGCAGATGTCTGGCTTGACAAGGGGGAAGTGCTGAGAAGACTTGGACGATACAGCGAAGCTCTAACCTGTTTCAATCACGTAATAAGGAGAGATCCTGACAATGCCCAAGTCTGGCTGCTGAAAGGGCAGGCTCTCCACGATCTTGAAAGGTACGATAAGGCCCTTTTCTGTTATGATAAAGTCATAAAGAGAGAGCCTCAGAACGCTGTGGCTTGGTTCAACAAAGGGGAATTGCTGATAGATCTGGGAGAGTACAACAAGGCACTTGCCTGCATTGAGAAAGGTATCAAGATAGCCCCCAATGATGCAGAGGGGTGGTACAACAGAGGAGTAGTTCTGGCAATTCTCGGAACCTACAAAGAGGCTGTGAACTCTTTTGATCAAGCCGCAAAGATAGATCCTGGCCACATCAATGCATGGTTCAACAAAGGAGAACTCCTGTCACGACTGAAAAGGTATGATGAAGCACTTCACTGCTTTGAAGAGGTTTTAAAGATAGATCCTGATGATACTGAGGCATGGTACGGCAAAGGGTCAGCTTTCAGAGACCTTGGAAAGTACGATGAAGCAGTCCAGTGCTACGAAAAGGTCTTGGAGGCAGATCCTCATCATGCTACAGCCTGGGTGAACAAGGGAGTGTCTTTGGGTAACCTGGGAAAGCACAGAGAAGCAGTCTCATGTTTTGACAAAGCTTTAGAAATAGATCCAGACAATGCTCATGCACGCTACAATAGAAGCGTGTCCCTCGTTCTGATGGAAAAAGAACCTTCATGAGCTCTAATGGTTGTGCATAGGAGCATGTGAACCCACAACAATTACACATTTAATTACAATCAGAGAGTCTCTGCAGCATCAAACAGGATAACGCTTTTATCATGGGGTGCAAATGTCTTTTCATGAAGCTCTTGTTCTACCTTTCTGGTGAGCATCCACATATGGCAGAAGCAGAAGTGAGAGCTCTCTTTGAGACCTACAAAGTGGAGTGGAACCTCCAGTTTTTTGAGCACCAAGTAGCTGTGTACGAGGTTGATTTCTTTCCTGAACTGTCTCGATTATCCATGACTCACAAGATTCTGGACTTGGATTTCTCTCTGGAAAAAAAATCGTTCAGAGTGAGAGTAAAGAGGATTTTATCTGACATAGATGCGCTGCAGATGGAAAAAAAGATTGCAGACGATCTTCAAGAAGAACATGGGAGACTTCCCGTGGATTTGGAAAATCCGGAGCAGGAGATCTACTACATTATTCAGAAGAATAGAGAATTCGTAGGACGAACAGTGCTGGACTTTCATCATTCATACCAGAAAAGAAAACCCCAGTACAGGCCATATTTTCACCCCTCTTCACTTCACCCAAGAATTGCCCGTGCATTAGTGAATCTTGGAAGAGCTCACCACGAAGTATTGGACCCCTTTTGTGGTACTGGAGGAATCCTGATAGAGGCAGGATTGATGGGATTGAAAGTGAAGGGGCTCGACATTTCTGAGAAAATGGTGGAGGGTACAAAACAAAATCTGGACTACTTTCACATCAAAGACTATGAGATTCGCTTGGGAAATGCTGCAGAAGTCAGTGAATATTTTCCTCAAATAGAGTCCGTGGTTACTGATGTACCATATGGAAAAGCTTCCCGAGTTTTCCCATCAAAAGACATGTATGCTGAAGCATTCAGATCTTTGAGAGAGATCACTGAGAAGGGGTGCATTGTGTGTCCAGAACACTACGATTTTGAGAAAGTGGGCTTTACTGTAAGAGAGAAATTTGCTTTGCGCGTCCATAAGAGTCTCACGAGATATGTGTATGTGCTTTCTTGAGTTCCTAGAAGTGCAATTCTACTAATCTGTCCTGTCAGTATCCAAATAAAATAAAAAAATGAAAGCTGGAATGAACTGCAGACTAAAGGGTTTCGCTGATGAGATCAATGACAACACTCCAGAAAACACCGTTCTGAACGAATAGTCCAAGCTGGACAAGCAAGGGCGTTCCTGGATTTACGTTCACTTTTTCGTACACCTGTGGAACAACAATCAGCGCAATTAGAGCAGAAATTATGACTTTACCAGCTGTCATTGACAGATTGATAACTCCTTCACTCTTGAACTCAGCCAGAGCAGTGCTCAAGAGCACGCCAATGAATATTCCGACGTACATGAGAACCTGATGAGCCACAGAAAATTGAGCTGGAGCAGCAGCTTCTTCCCGGACTGCTGCTTCTTCTTTCAGGAATCTGGCTGCTTCTCTTACAAGCCCACTCGAATCCCTTACTACAGGTGTCTTCTCCATCTTGGTAGCTATTTTTTCAAGATCAGAAGCCATTGTTGTTGATTTTTCCAGTATTACTAGGGGTATTGCAGCCCTGCCCCAAGCTTTGTGTGCACGTCTGTTCAAATCAAAATACTTAAACATGTGCCTCCTCCTTTCTTTCTATGTACTTGTATGCATCATTCTGTTTGCATATGAGGGATTTCCCCTCACTTGAGTGACATACGAACTTTCGTACAAACGCTTTTGGTAATTCTTACCATATCCCTTTTGTACCACCTCCTTTCTTCGTCAGATAATATTCCTTGGAGCTCTGCATTCTTAAACTTTGTGTAGCGCATGCACATGATTGATAAGGAAATTGTTACACGTGTAACATGGCTGAAAGAAATTCATTAAAGCCACTGCAAAAGATCTCTCTGGTGAGTTTTTTCTTTCTTGAGATTGAATAGCCTGATTCCAATCAATCGGATATATCTTCCACGGAATTCTTCAAACAACTGTTTTGAAATAGCTAAAATCATATCCTGGGAATTAGTGTAATACGGAAGTGTCCTGCTCTTGGTGTGAGTCTCAAATTCTTTGAGCCTGATCTTGAGAGTAATTGTCTTGAACTCTCCCTTGTGCAGGGTCTCCCCCAATGATGACAGGGATTCCTTCCAGTTCTGGATTCTCCCTGATTTCACAGGATGCATAGAACGCATCCATATCCACGTGGACAATAGTTCTACCCATCGGTTTTAATTTCTCTATAGATTGTTATTTCTTTAGTGAGAGCACAGGAAAAATATGATAGATTATTCCTTTCCAGATTGAACAAAGTGAAAATGAAAAGGTGAAGGTTATCCATTATTGTGTTACACGTGTAACATGGGATGCAAGAAACCTCTCATTGAATGTGAGAATCATGATTTAACTCTGCATTGAGAATGAATTTATAAAACAAGAAAGAGAGGAGAGACTATGAGAAAAGTAATGATCATCGCAACTGTGGTTTTCATTACAGCACATTCAGGCGTCAACTCTTTTTCACATCTTTCTACTCCGGATTCTTTGACTGCCTTTCCTCTTCTCTATGAGGCAGAATTTGACTGGCACACTCTGGAGACTTCCCACTTCATCACATACTACAGGACAGGTCATAAAATTTTTGCACAGAGGGCTGCTGAGCTGGCTGAGAGCATCTACGATGATGCTGCTTCATTCATGCGATACTGGCCAGAGAAAAAGACTGAGATCGTCATTCTGCCGTCTGATACTCACTTCTTCTCATGGGAATCCTCTTTTTCCGACAGAGCATACGCAAGCAGCAGTGGGAGAAAGATCATGCTAATTTATGGATGTCCATTTACTACAGAGGTCTGTGGATGGAACTATCTGGATGTGGAAAGAGCTCTAGCCCATGAGTTCAATCATGTCCTTTTCTACTGGATAATGGAGAACCCAACCTACATCGATGGGCTGAACAGCATTCATGAATGGATCATGGAAGGTGTGGCAACCTACTATGAGAAGTACGCCTTGAACCTGGATGACGACTATTTCATGCTACCAATGGTTATCCAGTATCTTGAAGATGAAAACAACTTACCAGTCCATTTGGAAGAAATAACCTTCAATGAGTACGGCAGACTCTCCTATCCTCTGGCTGCAAGTGTGATTCAATTCATGTTTGATGAATACGGGGAAGAAGAGTTCTACATGTTTCTGAGAAGCCTTAGAGAGTGGGATATGACTATGACATCTGGACAGAATGTGGAGAGAGCACTGCGTGAAACCTTTGGTATGGCAAAAGAGGAATTTGAAAAAGAATGGATTTTCTATCTGAAAGAAAACTATTCGAGTGCTGTAGAAGAAGAATTCAAAGGAATACAGTTGACTCAGCCTCCGGGATGGAGAGTACCCTCGAGCTGGTATGGCGATAAGATCCTCTTCGTTTCCGATATATATCAGAATCTGGACATTTTTGTCATGAATCAGGACGGCACTGGCATAAGGCAATTGACGAGGGACAAAGCCTGTGATTTTGATCCCAAATTCTCTCCAGATGGCCGAAAAATAGCTTTTACCTCTTTGAAAGATGGATATGCGCACATTTACTGTATGAATGAGGATGGCTCAGAAATAGTTCAGCTAACCTTTGGTGAATCAATGGATTTCATGGGTTCCTGGTCCCCTGATGGTCAGAGCATTGCTTTTACATCTGAAAGAAGTGGCAATTACGATGTCTACTGCATGAGTAAGGATGGTTCACAGATTGTACAGCTGACAAGGTATGAAGGAGATGATGGAGCTCCAGATTTCTCTCCAGATGGTAAGAAAATTGTGTTCGTTTCAGAGAGAAAGGGTTCCTACGATCTGTATTTGATGAATGCAGATGGTACTGGTGTACAGCAGCTGACTGATACAGTAGAGTACGAGAACTTTCCAATGTATTCGCCTGATGGGAAGAAAATTGTGTTCGCTTCTCGGTGGGAAACAGATTCAGAAATCTGCATCATGGAAAGTGATGGAACTGGGAGAAGAACGATTGTCGTCTCGCCGGAGCTTGTTGTTGACGTAATGGCGCGACACAGAGACAGAATTCTTGGGTATCCTGTTTGGTCTCCGGATGGCAGTTACATAGCATTTACAGCAGTGAACCAGATTTTCACTTTGAGAGTGGGACCTTTCGATTTGTGGTGGATAATTCTTATTGTTATTTCTGTTATTGTCATTATTTACGCTGTATGGATTTTGGGGAAATACAAATTGAAGTGACAGAAAAAGTGAAAAACACGAACTCAAGTATTGAGTCATTTATCTATCATTTTCTTCTTTTGTTGTTTCTCCATATTTTCTGGTCCATTCATGAACAGTGGACTCACCCACTCTCACGTTGTAGGTTTTCCCAATCTTTTCTACGACCTGCTTCAAAGTTGAACCTTTCTGCGACCACCGAACTGCATCTAAAATTAGCTCTGGAGAGAATCGAACATACTTGAACCCATCGTCCTGAGTGAATTTGTGGTGACACTTCTTGCAGTAAAAGGTCTGCTTTGCCTTGAATTTGTTGATTCTCTTTCCATAGCCCACCACTTCTTCGGAGTTCCCGCATATGTCACAGGAGGGATACTCCTTGAAGGAACGCTTTCTTCCTCGCATAGTTTGATTTGGTGGGAGCACTTATAAATCCACCGTTGGGTTCAGATTGTCAGATCA
This sequence comes from uncultured Thermococci archaeon, assembly GCA_964516825.1. Taxonomy (GTDB): domain Archaea; phylum Methanobacteriota_B; class Thermococci; order Methanofastidiosales; family SZ-28-30; genus SZ-28-30. The sequence continues at coordinate 3,512 of CAZFAR010000076.1, read as the reverse complement.
CTGGGCATCAGGTTTTTTACACACATGAACTTTAGGAGACCTGTCTTTCCTATTACAGTGTTGCTAATAGGAGACATGTTTTGGATTGATTTGCAGGAATTGTCCATTATGGGAAGGTTGTTACACGTGTAGCACTTGCCCTCTTTTCAATAACCTTTTTGGCACCTGAGATACATAGGGTAGTAATGCAAAGGAGTACATTCTCAATTGTGAGAATTCTGTTCAGGTAGTAACTAGGGCAATCCTTTTATTATCATGGACACAGGGGAGATCATGAGAAACAGATTCTTGGAAGTCATGAAAGCTAAGAAGAGTCAATTGTGTGTAGGGTTAGATCCTCCCCCCAGCAAAGTACATCTTGATTCTCTCCTGGAGTTCTGTGTCAACACTGTAGAGAAGACGTCAGAATACTCTTTCTGTTACAAACCAAATACGCAGTACATACTCCCCATGGGATTTTCAGAAATCAGAGAATTGAACGACTGCATTCACGAAAAAGGCTGTCTGAGCATATTGGATCACAAGTTGTCAGATATTGGCTCTACTAATGAAGCAGCACTGTACTGGATGAGCCACATGGGATTTGATGCACTCACCTACAGTCCCTTTCCCGGAAATATCAAAAAAACAATAGAGAAGGCTCAGGAATACAATATTGGAGTGATTACACTGACGTTGATGTCCAATCCTGAGGCTGATTTCTTCATGAAGGGCAGTGTTCAGGGAAAGCAGGGATATGAGTGGATTGCAGAAGAGCTCGTAAGATACAATGGGCTTGGTGCTGTCATTGGTGCTACCTGTAACATTGAAGATATCAGGAAACTTCATTCTTTGCTAGTGGATCAGTTGATTCTGTCTCCAGGTGTTGGAGCACAGGGTGGCGGTTTGGATATTGTGAGAATCTTCAGAGAGAGGACAATGGTGAATGTGTCCAGGGACATTATCACTCACGAAGACCCTGGAAAGAGAGCACACTACTACTGTGAGCTAATTAATGATGTTCTCGGGGAGTAGGAATGGATGTATCTGTTGATTTGTGCGGGCTCACCCTGAGCAACCCCTTGATACTCGCATCAGGCATTCTAGGGACAAAGGGAGAACTCCTCAAAAGGGTAGCAGAAAATGGAGCTGGAGCTGTCATTGCCAAATCTGTCGGTATGACTCCAAGAAAAGGGTACAGAAATCCAACCGTCATAAAAATATCTGATGATATTATCCTGAATGCCATGGGATTACCCAATCCTGGCTGCAATGAATTTGCTGAAGAGATCAAACTCGCAAAAGAGGGGAATGTTCCAGTCATAGCATCAATATTCGGTGGATCAAAAGAAGAGTTTTCTCATGCTGCAGTTATCATGGAAAATGCGGGAGCAGACATGCTGGAACTGAATGTATCCTGTCCCCATTCTCTTCCAAGATATAAAGGACTGCACCTTGGCCAGATTCCAGTGGAAACAAAGGGGGTAGTCAGAACAGTGAAACAGACAGTTTCTATTCCCGTAATGGTCAAACTCTCTCCAAATGTGACCAGTATCACAGAAGTGGCTTCCGCCTGTATAGATGGAGGAGCAGATGCCCTGTCCCTGATAAATACAGTGCAGGCACTGGAGATTGAACCACTGGTGGAAAAACCTGTCCTGGGGAACGTATTTGGAGGGCAGTCCGGGCCATCGATTAGATGTATTGCTCAGAAAAAGGTAGCAGACATTTTAATAGCTATGGAGAAGGGCGAAATTGGTAAGGTTCCAGTAGTCGGTGCGGGGGGAATTGAATCAGGGGAAGATGTGGCTCGATTCCTGTTATTAGGATGTGAATGCGTCCAAATTGGCTCTGCAGTACTGAAGCACGGATTTGATACCTTCAAAAAATGCCTGAATGAACTTGAAGCTTACATGAGGATGAAAGGCTACAAATCTCTGGATGATTTCAGAGGGAAGGCGCTAAAATGGCTGATATGACTATGAAGATTCTGGAACTAGATAAGATTGTTGAGGAAAATGATTTTGTGAAAAGCTTTTATTTTGCAGATAAAGACGTTGCACGAGCTGAACCCGCCCAATTTGTCATGCTCTGGGTTCCTCATACCAGTTCAGGAAGCATAAATTTTCAAATCCCCGATCAAATCCCTATAAGTGTTTCAAGCGTTGAAGGAGATCGATTCTCTCTGACAGTGAGGAGATATGGGGAAACAACTCATGAACTCTTCAAGTATGAAAAGGGAGACAGTGTTGGTGTGACAGGGCCTTTGGGACGAGGATTTTCACTATCTGGTGATCAGATTCTGTGCGTGGCAGGTGGAATCGGTGTTGCCCCTCTGCTGTTACTGGTTCAGAAGCTTCAGGGGAAAGAGATTCATTTCATCCTGGGAGCAAAAACAGAAAATGAATTACTTTTCCATGAGAGGCTTAGAGGATTATCCACATCTCTTACAATAACGACAGATGACGGTTCTTGTGGAGAAAAGGGGGTGGCCTGTGATCCTGTTGAAATGTTGTGCAATAGATATAATATTGATCAGATCTACTGCTGCGGTCCTGAGATAATGATGCGCAAGGTATTTGAAATAGCTTTGAAGCGGAAAGTACCAGCCCAGTTTTCACTGGAAAGGTACATGTACTGCGGCTTAGGGTTGTGTGGACATTGTGCAATAGATGGGTATTTGGTCTGCAGGGATGGACCTGTTTTTACTTCAGAAGAACTGAAAGATGTAAGAGATTTTGGAGTAAGAAAGGTAGATGAAACAGGGAGAAAAGTGGACCTGTGATTTGTATCATCCTTAAAGATTGGAACTTGGTGAGAAATCATTTGTGAAGCTCATGGTAAGAAAGGTACAAGAAGAAATAGAAGCAAAGGCTAAAATGGTTGAATGGGGGCTAAGGTTTATAAAGATAGAATAAGCTTTTTCTTCAAGCTCCGATAGTGTAGACCGGTCAATCATTCCGGCCTTTCGAGCCGGCGACCCGGGTTCAAATCCCGGTCGGAGCATGAATCAGGTTGTTTGAATCCCTTACACTTTCTATCTCTTTTCTTTTCGAATTCAACATGATAAATGCTCTCAAAGCTTCTAAAGGTTTGCTCCATGAGCTTTTCTAAAGCTAGGGTTTCACCTATCACAGGTCCTAAACAGTATAATAGGCATAATGTGGCTCTGGTTCTCCTATCTTCCAACATCATTTTAGGATAGTATGCAGCTTTCCAAGGTCTTCTACTCATGATGTTCACCTGCTATTTTCGATTTCATCATATTCACTTCTTTAATCGTGTTTTGGCATAAAAAGTTTTTCCCAGATTCAGTAGTCCCGCATGTGTGTAATTATTGCACACTTATTGCGAATTTCACAAAAATAGAAAACCTATTATAGTACACTTTACTGCACTTTCCAAAGTCTTTCATTCTTGAAAAAATAACCTTAAATGACTTGATGGCAATGAAATGGTGAGGTGAGAATAAAGAGAGTATGAACACACTGAAGGATGCAATCTGAAAGACATATATACGTAGATGCATAGAA
>CAZFAR010000075.1:0-10606 GCA_964516825.1 uncultured Thermococci archaeon | reverse complement strand
ATTCCTTCTCCTTTGATTGTTGCAGGCATGAAGAAGACCAATCTTGGCCAGATCACTGAGAAAAGGCTGGCTGATGCTGGGATTACCTGTCAGTGTATCAGATGCAGGGAAGTTGGCAAGAATATATTGCGGGGTGTATATCCTGATTTTGATGCTATCACACTAGTGGGAGAAGAGTACGAGGCATCTTCAGGCAAAGAGATTTTTCTGAGTTTCGAAGATGTTGAAAACAGGTTGCTGATCGCTTTCTTGAGATTGAGAATACCTGAGACATCGTGGAAAAAAGAGGTCGGGTGCAATGCAGCTGTAGTGAGGGAACTACACGTGTACGGTCCTCTGGTCCCTTTAGGAGAGAAACCTGTAAAGGAATGGCAGCACAGGGGATTTGGGGAAGATTTATTAAGGGAAGCTGAAAGACTAACTCTAAAGCACGGGAAGAGTACCCTCCTGGTCTGCTCTGGTGCTGGTGCAAAACCGTACTACAGAAACCTGGGTTACTCTGATGTTGGTCCTTACATGGGAGTTGATCTTGATGAACTGGGATAATCTCTTAAAAGAGGTGAAGAAAAAAGCACGTGAAGGAGATGAAAAATGCCTGCAATTTCTGGAATTGTTTGAAGACCTGCCATACGATTTGCGGCAGAAAGCTATGAAGTGTGCGATTGAGATCAACGTCTACTACGGGAAACATGGCACTATTACGGAGAAAAAGTTGTTGGAAATAGGGGAGAAATGGGGTATTAAGAATCTCCTGGAGGACGAGATCTTCATGATACAGGTGCAGAAGTTCACCAACCCGGGAAAAGAATCGGGAGAGGCTGATTACGCATGAGAGAAGTAGTGACTGCAATTTTGAAGAGAGGAGACAAGATCTTGATTGTAAAGAGAGGGCAGCTCGTGAATACATTCATAGGGAAGTGGTCTGGCATATCTGGAAGAATGGAAAATGATCCTCTGGAGAGCATATTACGGGAAATAAGGGAGGAGACTGGCATTCCTGAGGACAGGATTACATTGAAGAGAGAGGGGAATCCCATTTTAGCTGAAGGGGAAAACTATCAATTCAAGATTTATCCCTTTTTGTTCGAAACTGAAGAGGAGAAAATTCAGTTGAACTGGGAGAATACTGAATACAGGTGGATAAAACCTGAAAAGATTGTAAAATACAAGACTGTTCCCAAGTTGAAAGACGTTATAGAAGAAGTGTTGAAGTAGGGTGCACGAACCAAAAGACAGTGTGGAAGGCTGAGATGAGATGAGACAAAAGAAAGATTCCATCCTTGTGCTATTGTGCAAATTGAGCTAAATAGGATCAAGAGATTCCTATCAGCTCTCAAGAGGTTTTGTTTTGATTTGTTACACGAATAACGTCCGATAGGGAATGAATTGTTTTCATGCTGTAGAGCCTCTTTTTTAAAACGACTGTGGAAGTTACTGGAGGAATCCACTTCTCAAGACCAAGAAAATAATGTTTTCTAGCTTACCAAAGAAAAGAAAATAAAAATTCATTCATGAAAGAAGTCAAAAAGAAAAAAATGTCTAATTCTATGTCTGCATCAATAACACTAGTTCCTTCACGTGATAGAGAACCCTTCTCCCCTTCTCCGTTATTTCATACCATTCTGTTTTTCTCTCAAATCTCTCCAGATGGTGCTGGACCAATCCGTACCTCAGAAGCTCCCTCAGCCTCGTATTCAGTGTATTGATGTTCGCAATTTCCTGCATCTCCTTGTGTTTAGCCTCGCCGTGATCACCTAGAAACTCCAGTATTTCGATTGTGCTCCTGGCACCAAGCATCTTGAAAAAGTCCTCACTTTCCTTCATTTTTTCACCTTTCCTCATTTCATTTTTACATCTATCAATTGATGTCATGAACTGGATTTACTGCTATATATAGTTTTCTATTCCTTCCGGAGACAGTCACTGTTCAAGCGATGTTACACGTGTAACATATTTCAAAGATGTTAGTCACAATTCAAGAGTCTAAACGTGATCAGATTGACTCTTCATGACGGAGGGAATTATTTTGGCGTGAAAGCAATATCTGTCTAATAGATCACCCCTCCCCTCAGCAATTCACGGACCTTGAAGCATGTCTTGAGGTTCTGAAGGGAGTGCTGTGTTAAAGCAGAAAGGAGCAAACCTTTTTATTCACTTTTTGACATAGACATCCATGGCAGACTCTGTGATCACTTTCCAACCCCTGGGGAAGCGCATCGCTTTCGAAAGAGGACACACATTGCTTGAAGCTGCGCATGCTGCTGGTATCCCATTGCGTGCTGAATGCGGTGGAAAAGGTACTTGCGGTAAGTGCAAGGTCCAGATCAGGGGATATGGATACACATTGGAAGAAAGGTTCATTGAAGAGGAAAGAGAGTTCTTCTTTCTTACACAGGATGAAATTAGACAGGGTTTTCACCTCGCATGCACGCTGATCATCAACACTGATCTCACCGTGCACATTCCAGATGTATCACTCTTGAAGAAACAGCGAATTCTCATAGAGGGGGTTGAAAGAAAAATTAAACTAGACCCGAATGTGAGAAAAATCTATCTGAAGTTACCTAAACCCACTCTGGACGATAATAGAACAGATATTGAGAGAATAAGAGATTCAACAGACTGCCAGATTTCCAGAATCAGTATGGAAGCACTGAAAGAGATTCCTCTTGTCCTGAGAGAGTCAGATTTCGAGATCACCCTGGTCCTGGTGGGAGAGGAGTTGGTAGAATGCGAAAAAGGTGACACAGCCCTGAGGTGCTATGGTGTGGCCTTTGATATTGGTACTACCACTATAGTAGGATATCTTCTGGATCTGAATACAGGGGAGCAGCTGTCAGTGTGTGCGAGAATGAATCCCCAGATCACGTTTGGAGATGATGTTATCTCGAGAATCAACTATGCAAGAAATGAAGAGAACCTGGAGAAGTTGAGCATGAGCTTGAGGAGCTGTCTCCTGGAGATCACTGATGAGCTCTGCAGCACAGCAGAGGTGAGAAGAGAGGAGCTCTACGAACTCTCTGTAGCAGGCAATGCATGCATGCACCACTTCTTCCTCGGTATTTCTCCCAGGAGCCTCGCAGTTTCGCCATACATTCCTGTGGTAAAGGAGGCACTGTCCATACCTTCAAACCTGTATGGAAAGAAGATGTATGTTCTTCCAGTGATTGCAGGATTTGTAGGGGCAGATACAGTTGCAGATCTGGTGGCATATCCGTTTGATGAGAGACTTCAGCTGCTCATTGATATTGGTACTAACTGTGAGATCGTCTTGGGGACGAAAGACAGGATATTGGCCTGCTCTACAGCGGCCGGGCCTGCATTTGAGGGAGCACACATAAAGCATGGAATGCGGGCAGCTCCAGGTGCTATTGAAAGTATTGAGATCGGGGAGAATATTACAATAAAGACTATAGATGGCGAGGCTCCCCAGGGAATTGCAGGGTCCGGATTAATCAGTGCTACAGCAGAAATGCTCAAGTGGGGTATCGTTGACCCCTCGGGACGGCTGCAGAAGAATCATAAGTTTTCTTCAAGGATCAGAGAATCAGATCAGCGGGAATTCATGCTGACTGATACGATTTCACTGACGCAGAGAGATATGAGGGAGATACAGTTAGCCAAGGGCGCTATTCTGGCAGCTCAGAAGATTCTGCTGAAAATTTTTGGAGCAAAATCTGCTGATGTGGAAGAGATTGTTCTGGCAGGTGCTTTCGGGAGTTATGTTCCTAAAGAGTCAGCAAAGCTCATGGGATTGGTCCTTGATCTACCTACAGAGAGAATAGAGAGCATAGGGAATGCGGCAGGCGCTGGAGCCAAACTCTGTTTGTTGTCCAGAAAGGAGAGGAAAAAGGCAGAAAAGCTCTCAGAGCATGTGGAATATGTAGAATTGTCTTCCAGGAAAGACTTTCAGCAGGAATTCGTGGATGCCATGTTCTTTCCGCATTCAGATCTGGAATTGTACCCTTCAGTGAGAAAGATTCTGGCAAGAACAAGTCCTTACTTTAAGGAGTGAAATCAGTTCAAGATGGAATTCCCGAATCTAAAAGTGTTACACGTGTAACAGTTTGGATAGTGGTGGAGGTCAAGATGTGTAATCGATCATGCGTATAGCTCTTCCTCAGTTTCCTGCATTTCTACCAGTTCTTCCACTCTTCTAGGGGAAGGAATCAGTTTCTGTTCCCAGAACGTTCTTGTGATTTTCTCTTTGTGCTGCAGGTAGTTCACACTCTGAGCTCCCCTTTTTTTCCTTTCCAGGGATCTCAAGATGGATTCCACAAAATTGGTCAGCTCTTCACAGCATATGACAGCAATTGATTCAGGATCTCCTTCGGTCAAGACCAGTTTTTCTGCAATCCGATTCAAAGGAATTCTCAGCCATATCTCAAGGTCAGGGTAGACCTGGAAAAGGTGGGTATACCGCTTGAGAACAGCTGCCTTGCTCTTGGAAAGATACGCCCGAAAGTGGGGTCTTCCATGCTTCTTGCGCACAATCAATGGCCCCAATCCCAAATCGGAGGCGATCTGAGAAAGGTCCTGCAAAAATGTTCTAGAACGAGAGGTGATCTCAAATCCACCATTGGATCGACTGGATAGAGAAATGACATGCAAGAAGAGGGAGGACTCTTCAGCAATCTGGGAGAGGGGGCTCAATTCTGCCCACCTGGCTCTCATGCGGGGCGGAATGCAGGCAGAAGATCTCTCAAGTGTTTTTATTTCATAGCAGGACTTCAGAATTTCTGCAACAGCAGAGGGAATCCGCGAGGTCGAATCATCAAATTCCCCGAAAATTCTGTGCAATTTTACGAAGAGCCACTTTTTCCCCTTAGGAAATGTATACAGATGATTCTTTGACATTTTTTGCAGCAGTTGAACAAAGACTTTATCCAGATCACTGTTCACCCGAATTGGAAGCCTGTACAATCCCTTGTAGTACGGTCTTACTTGTATGCCGGGAGGCAGATGATACTGAAGTACACTCCCTTCTCTCAACAGTATGTCAGATTCGGTAAGGTCCACGAGCTGATCCAGTCCCCAGACAGGAATGTCAGTTCTCCCTGTTCTCCACCTGTGGACAGCATCTGCAAGTGTGTATTCACTCTGGTATGTCCGCGCATACCCTCCTTCTTCTGGTGCTACTTCCAGGAATCTGTTCCACAAAAAATACGCCAATTCCAACTCTTTTGTAGAGATACCATACCTCCTCCTTAAGGAAGGATCTTCTTCAATTCTTATAATCTCATTCAAAGATAGAACCTCAGAATTCTGCTCTTCCAGAGAGTAGAGACGTCCCTTCTTGGAAACTATGTGCTGTTTTCTGAGAAAACTCAGGAAATGGTACACTGCACTGGGGCTCAGCCCGCTTTTTTCTATCAATGTTACAGCAGACTGCGGATATTCTGAGAGCAGCTGCAGGATTGTCCCCTTCTTTTTGCCGTATAATGCGTGAAAGATGTCTTCAGAAGTATCATACTTCCTTCTTACTGTTTCAATCATTTTCATGGCACTAGAAAACAATTCCTTTCGTTCATCAGCATGTAGGGCAACCCTCACAAAGGGTGGAAACTCTCTCACCCCTATACTTTTTGATCTGTCATCATACAGTTCTATCATGATCACCACTTTTAACTATTTTTATAGTAAATACTGTATAAAAAGTTTATATAGGTTTCGGTTATGCTTGAAAGGGAAAAAGAGAAAATTGGTTTTGATCTAATAGTATTGTTCCTCTGTGTGTCCTGTAAGTGAATTAACAGCTCACTGGAGGTGGGGATCCTTTTTCCACAATTGTATTACTTCTTGAGGCCACCCAATCTTTTCGAGAACTTTTCGTATCAGATCATCATCAGTGACAGGGCCTACTTCTCTCCTTCTTATGATAGCAGCCTTGGGAATGTGGAAAATTCTGTGACCATTCTTTGAGTACCAGTTCCATCCAAAGAATTCAGGTCCATCCTCGTCTATGTACAGGAAAGTGGCTACTGTCTCTAATTCAGGGTTTATCCTGTCTTTTCTGATCTTGAAAAAGAGTCTCTTCATTCTGAAGGATACATTCTCCATGTTTCTGAAACATTTTTCAGTGAAATCAGGAAAATCAGTCACCCAGGCAGATATATTTGCCAGTACAGGTCTTTTCTCCTCCTTTATTTCTCTTTCCTCTAACTTCCCTGTATAGAACTTGTGCAGGGTTCTCGAAAACTCTTCTTCATAGACTATTTCAGGATCCAGATAGTTCAGGTAGTGGGTATGTCCGTATACAACATTAATATTCTGGGGCAATTTCTTGGAAGTGATAGTCTTCTTCCACCATTTGGTGAAGCTGTCTATGGTTTGCTGCTTTTTGTACTTCATTCCTACAATCCGGTCCCATATGCGTCTCCCGCAATTCATGTAAATTCGTGGAATAGTTAAAAGGAAAAGAAGCCCGAGAGTTGGATTTTCTCCCAAGAAGAATGAGGTATGCGCGACACAGTTTATGATTTTAAAGGCCAAGCTAACGAAGAAGAGGAAAGGCACGTAAAGTGTAAGATTATCTGATGCATCTCTTACTATGGCCCATATCTTGTAGCTTCCTCCCGTTTCTCTGAAGTACTTGTCGAACTGGTGCCCATGTACGAAGAGGTAGTTTTCATTACCGCACTTCTCCGTTACTAGTGTGTCTCCTGTTTGAGGTGGATAAACATCCGGGAAGATTGTGAGCAGTGACTTACCCAGATGATAGTACATGTAGGTTCCTTTAGGTTTCTCAAGAACAGTATTCTTCAGAATATTGTCATGATTTCCCAGGACATATATTTTTTCTGCAGCTATTTCCGAAAGAGTGGGAATTACTGTGGATACACATGCTGCCACTGGTTCGTTTTCTGATTCCCAGAATTCGATCATGTCACCCAAGAGTACAAGCTTATTCGGGGGGTAGATGGTTCTTTCTCTGATATTTCCCTCATTTATGCTGCCATCCACAATCTTGACTTTGAACCCATCTTTCTCATTTATGGTTTTGACCCATTCCAGAAAATCTGCAAAATAGCCTGGCATACTTGCATTTATGCCGCACTTCCTGATCCCGAGATGAGTATCTGCAACGACAATAATTCCCATGAGAATCCTCTAACATGTCTGTTTAAAAAGCTTTGCACGATTAGTTGGGAAGATGAGATTGCACGCATGAATTTGCACATTTAATTGGGAAGATGGGAAGATTCAATTTGTCCGGATCTTCTCCTGCAATCTTCAGGAGAACCGGCCGAAATGTTGCACGTGTAACAAATGAGAAAGAGACAACCCTTAAGAACAGTCAGAGGAAATTGAACCAACCAGGAGTGTCTATCATGAACAACTATTCACTTAAAAGAAATGTAAGCCTTATGGCGATGGTATTCTGGAATCCAAGGAAATTCCTCAATATCTTTCCAGAAGAAGATCTATTCTCTTACAGTGTTCTCCCTCTTTTTTTGTTCATGGTGTACTATGAGATTCTCTACATATTGGACTGTTTCTTCAAGTCTTCAGGATTTACCCCTGTAATTGCACTACTCTTCCAGATATCTGATATCCAGTACAATGTTTACCAAATCTTTCTTTTCCCTGTAATTCACATCGCAGATTTCTTCATCTTTGCTGGATCATTACACGTATTTTCAAGACTTTTGTGGATTTCTGTTGCCAGAACAGCATTCTTTTTTTTATTCATTTTCAACACTATTGGTCTTGTTTCCGCTCTTGCAGATAGTATCAGGTTTGTATGGGAGTTAGAACTCCTCCTTTACATCCATCCCCTTACGGGTATTCTCTGTTTTGTTTATCTTACAGAGTTTATTCGTAGAAGAACCAGAATAGCCAGATTGAGGTCCTCAATTCTTTCCCTGATGAGTCTGGCTGTAACACTCGGGTTTCGCATTGTTTTTCTTGGGTAGGCCCTTGGAATATTTTTCTAACCGAAAGGGTTATAAAGGAAACTCTCCTAGAAAGGTTATGGACATAGCTTTATCTATACGGATCTTCGTGGTAATTCTGGCCATAATCCTTCGCGGGATACTCATAAAGCCCAATATCGTGAATCCGCCAGCACCTTGAAGATAGAAAAGATGACGTGAGGAATAGAGAAACTTCTGCATGATTTGTGGAAAGAGGCCAAATTTGGCTAATCTACTTCAAAAAGAAAATCCTCATGCTCTTCCATATGCAGGGACTCCCCTTGTCTACATCTATGTGGGATTGTCTGCCAAATTATTTCTAGGGAACACAAAAGAAAGAGAAATAAGAACCAAAAGCTTATTAGGATGAAAACTAAACAGACAGATAACAATTCTCAAAAAGGAGGTACGAGTATGAAGAAATGGTTAATAGTGCCGGTGATTGTTCTCTATCTGGCAGGTGTTTATGGCAGGTTCGAGTGGTCAGAGTTTCAGATAACATCAGAAGAAAACGAACAGCAGGGTCCTGAAATCTATGGTGATATTGTGATTTGGGAGGAGGACAGGGATGGATATTGGTGTTTGTATGGGCGTGATCTCTCGACTCAAGGAGAATTTCACATAACGGTAAATGGAAGAGAGCTCTTCTATTGTGCAATCTATGGCAACACTATCGTGGGCATTGGTCGGGGTAATGAATATGACCACATCTATGGGTATGATCTTTCTACCTCAAAGGAGTTTCAGATAACGAAAGTTGAAAGTCTGAAATGCCACCTTGCATTCTTTGGGAATATTGTGGCGTGGGTAGATGACAGGAATGGGAACTGGGATATTTACGGATATGATCTTTCCACGCAGAGAGAGTTCTGCGTAGCTAAAGATGAAAATAACCAGTATAATCCTGCAGTCTATGGGAACATTGTGGTGTGGGAAGATCAACGAGATAAGAATGGAGGGCATATATATGGATACGACCTTTCCACGCAAAGAGAGTTTCAGATAGCCAAGGAGGGAGATCAAATGCAGCCTGCAATCTACGGTAATATCGTTGTCTGGGTTGATATGAGGAACTTTGATTTAGAGAATATGAATTGGGACATCTACGGGTATGATCTATCCACTCAGGAAGAATTTCGGATAACAACAGGTGTTGGCAATCCGTATAATCCTGCAATCTACGGTAACATTGTAGTATGGGTAGATGACAGGAATGGGAACTGGGACATTTACGGGTATGATCTTTCTACTCAGAAAGAATTCCAGATCACCACAGATGAAAGTGATCAGAAATCCCCTGCAATCTATGGCAGCACAGTGGTATGGAGTGACGAGAGGAATGGAAACTCGGACATCTACTGTGCAGACCTTGGTATTGACTGCAGTGCTTTCATTCGTCAGGAAGCTGACTTCTTCCTTGAGAAGGGGAAAAAGCAATTCGAGGAAAGAAATTACGAATCAGCCTTGTATGCTCTCCAGCTGGCCAGAGAGATATATACACGTGGAGGAGATGAGGAAAAAATAAGAGAATGCGATGAATGGATTCAAAAATGTCAGACAGAACTGGAAGGAGTCTGTGCGGGAACCTATCTTCTCCTCATATTTATACTTCTGGGAGTCCTCATTTCCAAAAGAAAGACAATTGTGTCTAATATGAATCGTAATCTCTATATTGAACCTCATGAAGCGTCATTCATGAAAGGAGGGAAATGATGAAACTCGGAATGAGAAAGAAGAATGCCTCTGCACTAACTGCTATCCTCTTTGTCGCTACAATGAGTATGCTTTCTCAGTCCATGGGAATGGATCTACCCGGAAATCACGTGGACAACCTCTGTTCCGTTATCACTGCATCCTACGGAGATACTGTTTTATTCGGGGGCAACGTAGATCTCAAACCACAGGTAATATCTGACAAAGAGCTCAACATACATTTCTTCCCCGCTTCTAGAAAGGGATATGGATTTGTGACTCTGGAGCGAGACTGGTATGTGAAGGGATTTCGCACTCGAATCAATTCGGATCATTACGCTGGCATGAATGAGAAAGGTCTCGCTTTTGCTGCAAGTGGTGTCCCTTTCACTCCATTGAACCCCCACCCTGAAAGACTTTTTTCAGGTTCTCCTGAGGACTTTGAGATTAAAGCGATGAGAGAATGCTCGAATGTTGCCAGTGTAATCGAATTAGCTCAGAACTTCGACTGGGGGAATAGTATTAATGGACAGTTCCATTTTGCTGACTCCACAGGTGATGCAGTCGTTATCAGCGGCGGAAAAGATGGTGAATTAGTCTTCACTCAAAAGGAAAGAGGAGATGGATGTCTGGTATCGACGAATTTCAACCTCGCAACTAAGAGTGGTCGCTACCCATGCTGGCGATATGACACAGCAACAATGATGCTTGGAGATGTCAGATATGAGCATAATCTCACTACGGACTATATTACATCGGTTCTCGATGCGATTCATGTGGAAGGCATGTGGGTGGACACTGCCATTTCCTACATCTTTGATCTCAAAAATGGTGATATCTATGTCTACTTTTTCCATGAGTTTGGAGATGCTGCAAGAATGAACTTTGAAGAAGAAATGACTGAAATAAATGAATCCTCTCAACTCTCCGCTTCCGTCTTCTCCGCTCCACTGAACAATGATGTGTCTACCTCTCGGACCTATTTTTTTCATCAACTC
>CAZFAR010000074.1:2743-10636 GCA_964516825.1 uncultured Thermococci archaeon | reverse complement strand
CTTTCATCTCAGACTCAGGGTACAATGGTGACAGATGGCCAGTACATTGTTGCGCATTTCGAAAACCACAAAGATGCCTACATCTGCTGGAGAGAAGCGTTCAAGAAAGACCTCATCCATGATGACATGATTCTCGTCCATGTTGACGCACACCATGACATGGATTGTCTGGTCGGTATGTACTACGATCAATGGCTTTCAACCTACATTTTGTCTCCTCGAGAGGTTGAAGGTGTAACCAATGCCACTTTCATAGATGCTGCAGTAAATGAAGGGTTAGTCGGTGAAATCTGGTGGGTAATGCCCGACTATCTCTACTGGGGACAGCATTGTGATCAATTAGACACATTCATGTCCCAGGGTGAACCCAGGCTATTCTACAAGTATGTGCGATTCTGTGACTGCGAAAGAGAGCAGGGCCATATCGTATGCACACTCATGGATATTCACCAGGTCGCCCCACCTTTGATCACTCTCGACAAATATGAAAAGACGAATGTACGGGTACATTTTGCCACCCTTGACATGCTACCCAATTTTGGAGAAGAAGTCTTGCTCGATATTGATATTGACTACTTTATCAACAGTTCAGATATTTCGCGCTATCCTGAATATTTTTACGAAGATGAGGATTTGAGCCCATGGATTTCTGTTGAGACATTCATGGATACAGTGAGAACCAGAAAAATCAGATCTCGTGTCATAACCATAGCTGTAAGTCCTTCCTACACTCATGAGGAATATTATTATCTCTCATGGGCTCTAACTGAGTATGTTCAGAGCTATCTTTCAGGAATCTACAGTCTCTGTGAGAGAAGAAAGAGCTTCTCAGTGCTGTGAGTATGATGAATAAACAAGAGATTGTTTAACGAAGTTTTCAGAATTTCAAAAAAAAGGAAAAATGATGTGATAATTTCAAAACTACGTCAAGAATCTGAGATTTCAGAAATACTACCCAAATTGATGGACAAAGAAAAAAGAGAAATGAACTAGATCCAGCCTCGCAACTTCATAGCCTCAACGACACGCACCACAGCCACCATGTAAGCAGCAGTTCTCATATCCACGTTCTTTTCCTTGTGCATCTTGTACACTTCGTGGAAGGCCTTAGTCATGATCTTGTCCAACCTCTCGCGAACAGCATCAATGTCCCAGTAGTATCCATAGATGTTCTGTACCCATTCGAAGTAGGATACAGTAACACCACCTGCATTACATAGGAAGTCTGGAATGACAAAGACGCCATTCTTGTGCAGAATGCTATCAGCATCAGGTGTAGTAGGACCATTTGCCAATTCTACCACAATCTTGGCCTTGATTTTGTCTGCATTGTCCTTTCTGATCACATTCTCCAGAGCTGAAGGGATGAGAACATCTACATCTAATTCCAGAAGCTTGGCATTTGCAGCTGCAGCATCAGCATCAAGGCTTTTTGCTCCAGGAAATCCCTTAACCTGACCTGTCTTATTCTTGTGCTTTGCCAGAGAGTCGAAGTCGAAGCCATCTTCACTGTAGACAGCACCTCTTGAATCAGAGGCTGCCACAACCTTGGAACCGAACATCTCAACCATCAATTGATGAGCAAACTGACCTGCATTTCCGTAACCCTGGATTGCTACTGTCGCTTTTTTCAAATCCATGTTCAAGACTTTGGCTGCTTCCCGGAGGGTGAACATACCGCCCCTTGCAGTAGCATCGCTTCGACCGAGTGAGCCTCCCAATGGAATGGGCTTACCAGTGATCACTCCTGGCGTGTTGTACTGCTTAATTTTGGAGTATTCATCCATCATCCATGCCATGATCTGGGCATTCGTATATACATCAGGAGCTGGAATATCTTTTTCTGGAGATACGATCTGGGAGATGGCTGAGAAGTATGCTCTTGACAGCCTTTCAATTTCTCCTTCCGACATCTCCCTGGGGTTGCAGATTACGCCACCTTTTGCACCACCGTATGGAATACCTACTACTGCAGTCTTCCATGTCATCCAGGCGGCCAAGGCTTTCACTGTGTCAATAGTCTCTTCAGGATGGAATCTGATGCCTCCCTTGGTAGGGCCTCTTGCATCATTGTACTGGCATCTGAAACCAGTAAAGACTTTGACTGTACCGTCATCCATACGTACTGGGAAGCGTACAGTCAGCATCCGCATAGGTTCTCGCAACATTGCATGTGCTGCAGGGTCCAACTTGAGTGCCTTTGCAGCATTATCCAGCTGTGATTGTGCGATCTTGAAGGGGTTTAACTCTTCAGTCATCGTTTTCTCACCTCTTAGAGCTTTGGGAGAAGCTTCCAGTTTTCCTATATAAAGCTTTCGTCAACAGGAGTTGTAAAATCTTTTGGCGTGGAATCATGTAGAACTAGTTTTCTGTCTGAAATACCCAAACAAGACTAGAATGAGGACAATATGAAGTTCCCATTCAGACTTACCGGGCACTTTTTCACTTGGAGGAGTCTAAGGTGTTCGCCTCTGGGTTACAGTTTGTGTTACACGTGTAGCACAGTAAGTCCCCAAAGTCTCATTTTCTTGGCCTACCGAAAAGTTTATAAAGGAAGTTACTATTGCAATAGTAACTAAACACTTAATTCATATCCTTTCCTCTAGAAGTCAGGCGTTGAGCCTGACTGATTTCTTTCTTTGCTTATTGATCTCTGATATCAGGCTTAATTCCCATCACAGATTTCTCACTTCTATCTCATAATTTCCCATAATTTCCTTTTTTCCGATAACTCTCACAAACCAAGAAGTCAATAGAACAGCTCTTTCTGTTATTCAGCTCTTGTTCCTGTTACATGTTGCACGTGTAACAATATATTGAAAATCTGCTACTACCAGGGCTGGCAATTCTACTATCAAGGTTCAGCTGCAGCCTTGCCACCACCAAAATGTAATAAAAAAAGAAAATAGAAAACTGATTCTCGTGCGTTGATCGTTTTCCACTAGATTACGACGAGCATTGGGCAATATTTGGATTTGTCGAAGCTATAGACATGATCTGTTTGAGGTTCAACAACTTTCATTTTCCCGCTTGAACTGTAGTAGCAGTTGACTGCATGGAATACTCCCTGTCCCCTAAACCAAAGAATTCCAAATGGTACTCCCTTGAGTTTGTGGTTTACGGCCCCTGATACTACCTGTGCAAAATCGTCGCAGTCAAAGTATTGAGCAACATATGCTTCTGAATCAGTGAGATCAGCACCTAAGACAGTTCTTATGTCAGCATCGGGATACACTTTGTACTTACCATCTGACAAGTAGACTGCTCCTCCTTTGCAAGTCGTGCCAAAGTCTGATGCAATTGCAGCTGCAAGTGTATCCGAGGATATTATGCTGATTGGTGCTGTGGGCGTTCCCCCAGATTCTTCAGAGGGCTCTTCAAGCTCTGGAATTTCCTCCTCTCGTTCTATGGCTGAAATGTCCTCTTCTTCTCCATGTTTTAGTTTTCTCTTCAGTTTCTTGTCCATCACGACTACTTTCATTTTCTCCTCTTTCTTTCTCGGCAATTCACTCATCCTTACGATCTCAGGTTTTGTAGGCATTCTTATCTACCTCCTCTTTTTGATCCTAGAGCCCCTTTTCTATTCTCGCTCTTTCGTTAAGGACTCTGATTCTATCATTGTACTCACCAGATTATCTACTTTCTTGCGCTCTTTTTGATTAGAAATGGACACTTTCTCACACTCAAAAAAGAAAAATGGAAATAAAAATTAAGAAAAAGATTCTCATGATAAAGGATTTTGCAAAAGAGAGAATATCAGTCTGAAGGTGCCATCGATATGGATATTTTGGACTTCTTTGGAGGATTGGGGTAGACGAAGTAGAGAAGAGTGTCCCTCTCACCTCATCCCTCTCACTTCAAAAGAACGGACCAGTGTATTCTCTAGAGACACTCATAGGGGTGGAGATTTCTCAGAAACATTCCAAAAAAGTAGAGTGTCAAGCGCCCAATGTTACACGTGTAACATGACAGTCCCCTTATCAGTAGGTTCCCATTGTGTGAACACCCCCCCTCTTATAGCAAAAGCTATATATGGCAGAATTTCCAACACGCTTCATGCGAGGAATGTGGCTTTTCTGTCTCTGCACCCTCCTGCTTGCACAGCCACCAGAACTTCTGGTGATCGACAATTTTGAGAGTGAAGAAACCTGGACACCTGCAGCAGCCGAAGGGTGTACCATCAATGTCTTTCTGGACCGACTCAATGTCAAAGAAGGCCAGGCATCACTGAGATTAGAAGCAGTTCTAGCAGGGCCCTGTGAAGATGAGAAATGTTATGCAGGTGTAACTCATGACGTACCTGATCTGAGTGGATACGCGTTCCTGAGATTGTGGATTAGAGCAGACGCAGCTTCAAATGCGTATTTTGGGATATATCTGGAATCCAGTAAAGGTGGTTACTTTCATGTTGTGCCCCTGGATAACACGAGATGGAATCTAATGAATGTTTCCTTTTCACAGTTTAAGTCTGAAGAACAGTTGGGACCCGTAAATCCTGAAGACGTGAAAAGCATTGCTCTGATTCTTGGCGCAAGTGAACCTGCTACAGTGAAGCTGAATGTTGACGGATTGGTTGCTCTGACAGATCTCAATGGCAATGGAATTGCTGACATAGATGAAACCCAGAAAAGAGAAGCAGCCAAGAATACGGAGGAAATAGCAAACAGATATTTCGATGAAGGGGATTACGGAAAGGCAGAGAAATACTACCAGGAGGCCAGGTCGTTGTATCAGCAGCTCGGTGATCAGGAGAAGGCAAAAGAAATGGATCTTAGAGCAAGGGAGAGCAGGGCATGGCTGGACTATGAGCAGGCTGAGCAATTCTTTGAGCAGAAGGAGTATATAAGGGCTATGGATGCTTATGAAAGGGCAAGAAAAGGGTTTGTTCTCCTGAACAATCTGGAAATGGTAGATACTATTGAAAATCGACTGGAAGAGCTGAGCGCTCTAACAGGGAGACCTGTCACCCCTCTCTCTGAAAGGCCCCTCTACGAGCAGCTTGAGAAGAGGAAGGATGCACAGAGAAGTGGAGCTGGTGGGTTACTTTTCATTATCATTGTCGTCATCCTTGTGGGAGTGGGGGTCTATCTATGGAAGTTCAGAGGAGCTCCAGAAGCAGAAACTGGGAAAGAGAAACTGATTTCCCCTTCAGGGAGCAAATCCGAAGAAATTCGCAAACTTAAGGCCAAATTCGTCTATGGGGAGATCAATCGGAAGGAATATGAAAAGAGACTGAGAGAACTGGAGGAGACCTAAAGGATAATTGTCAAAATCGTGGATAACAAATTTCAAGGCTACTCGAATTCGCGGTATCAGGAAATTTTAGGCAGGTGTGAAGACAAGCTCCACATTCTGCACATCAGATTACAAATTGGAATTTATCAGCATGTTACAACCAGGTAATACTTTGCCAACATCTGAGAAAACAGTAAAGTTTAAATAGAGGTATTTTCTAAAGGACTCTATACCAAAGAGGAAAATCATGGTAACATACAGGAGGTAACATGATGGAATCTATTGATGTTATCCAATTGCTGGGCTATGCCAGTGTACTTGTGTGCTTCGCATTTGCTGGCTATTTTCTCCGTGACGTTGCGAAAAAGAGAGCATCTTTGTGGTGGGCTGCAGGGTTCTTATTGTCTGCATGTGGGAGCTCGATCCTGATGATTACCAGTTACGGACTTAACAGATCATACCTGAGTGCAGCTTTTGCATTGATTGCTGCAGCGATGGCATTCTTCTACTATGCCGCTTCGTTACTCTTTTTCAATAGAAAGTCTTTCTTCAGGGAAAAATTCGCGGTAGTACTGTTCTTGGTATCCATTGTCCTGTTTGTGCTTCCCGTGTATGTTCTTCCTGAAGAATACACGATAGATGTCATGAAATCATCGGAAATGGCGCTTTTTGCTGTGGCATTTCTGGTGATTACTGTGGTATTCAATCGAGTCACAATTGTACTCGGCCAAAAGCCAAGGAAGTGGTTCAAGGTACATATCTGCAGGTGGCTAGGAGCTCTCTTATTTTTGGTGTGGATAATAGCATTCTGGTGTCTGTACGTTGCTTTATTCCTGGGATCGATTATAGCTATTGGACTTATAATTGTGTTGAGTTTGCTTTTTTTCGTGTTACTTTGGTATAAATGTAGAGGAGGTGATACTATTATTGAAAAAGATGAAGACACAGAGTTGAGCATACAAAGAATTGACAGTGTGGGATACAAGATCAAACGAGATATTGACAGTGCACGAGCGAATCTCAACGATGCAATGCGGAAAATCGGCGATGTATTGCTCTTCCAGCTGACAGCAAAAGATGAAGAAGGCAGATGTGTGCTTCAGGAAAACGTTGTTGGCAGGGATGAGGTGGCTACTTCTGCCTTCGAAGAACTCAAGAGAAAAAACAAAATGGTGACTCGAGTTTCTACAATAGGGATGAGAGAAGACGAGCTAGCAGTACATGTTGTCGAATTAGCAGAAGCCGTTCTCGGACTAGCGAGAAGTGCATATGAAAATCCAAGTCTCCATCAATCTGGCAGAGCAGATTTCTCTAAATTTGATGGAGATAACTCCGTTCAACCTAATGGAGAAGACCCCTCTGATGAAGAGCCTCTAGGGCCCCCCTGGGATACGATTCCTCTGGATGAGGAATGTGGGGGAATGGGCTCAGAAACAAACGGATTTAGCGGCCAAGTCTCGGGGTCAGGAGGGTCAGGGAAAATAGAGATGTTAGCAACACAAGCACTTTTGAAAAGCTCTACTGATAGAGACATGATAATTGCTTGTTGCGAGCTAGTAATAAGCATCTGCAACGTGGAGAATAGTGCAGTGACGAAAATGACATGGAAAGGGTTGTCAGATGAAGAACATCCTGGTGGTATCATAGGCCACACGTACAATATCCTACGATACTATGACTTGAAAACAGGAACAGACTATGCAAGTGCTTTCCGAGTAGAGTTTCAGGGTGATCCAGAAGAATCACAGGAACCATGGAAGGCAGATGGACTCTTGGTGGAAGCAGCAGGACTTCGGACAGATTCAAATGAGCTCACAAGTGAAGTTCTATCTTGGTCTCCTACCCCTGATCCAGATGAGGCTACGAACGCTGCCGAGAATGCAGCCAGTTACTTGAGTAGGGCCATCGTTTTGCTCGAGAAAGCTTGTGACTTGATATCCCGAGCCTCGGAATTTCTGCGTAACCTTCCTACTTCGTTCACCTCTGCGAATTGAGAATTTCCCTTTTCTTTCTGTTTCATCTTTGGAGCTTATGAAATCCTTCCTTGGTTCGTTAGTGCCAAAACCAATAACCTGTACCTACACAACCTCATCAAGCTGTTGCCTAATTCACCTTTGAAGATGCTGGTTTCGCGTCTTGGAAGCGGATTTTTCTGCATACTCCAAGCATATCTTTGCACCTTCCTGGAAATCATGCGATCTAAGATGAACCGCATAAAGGGTTAGCCATTGTGACGTCCTGTAATGTGCGCGGGCCTTATCTTGAATAGATGAACAGTAGTCGAGTTCTTTTCTTGCCTTGACAATTTCGTGATGCTTGAGAAATACAAGTGCCTTCACCATATGAGCATCTGCTTGCACCTCGAGATCTTCTATTTCTTCGCATAATGTAGATGCGTTATTAAGGTAGGTCTCAGCTTGATCTAATCTGTCTGCCAATACAGCCCATTGGCCCAATCGTATGATCATATATGCTTCACTCAGCTTGTCACCAATACTCTGGTATATCGCCAAAGCTGTTTCGTACTTTGAACGCGCTTCTTCAAAATCATTCGTCTGTACAGCAAGGTCACCCAAGTAGTCAAAGATATTCGCTTCACCTATCTTGTCACCAATACTCTGGTATATCGCCAAAGCTGTTTCGTACTTTGAACGCGCT
>CAZFAR010000074.1:0-2643 GCA_964516825.1 uncultured Thermococci archaeon | reverse complement strand
TCTTCAAAATCATTCGTCTGTACAGCAAGGTCACCCAAATGTCCGAAAGCGTTTGCTTGACCCAGTTTTTCATCAATTTCTTCGTAAATTATCAAAGCTCTTTCGTATTTTGATCGAGCTTCTTCAAAATCATTTAATTGCATGATAAGGTTGCCCAGCTCCCAGAGCGTATTTGCTTCACCCCGATTATAACCAATACTCTGGTAAATTATCAAAGCTGTTTCGTACTTTGAACGCGCTTCTTCAAGCTCACCTAACTTCATAGCAAGGGCACCCATCACCAAAAGAGTATCTGCTTCACCTAATTGGTCGTGCAGCTTTCTCAGGTTGGATAGAATCTTATTGCCAACTTCTCTTGCTTCCTTCCATCTGAGGTGGCGAGAATACAAGTGAATAAGACGGGGCCCCAACACCCCAAGGGCTGAATGTTCTTCTGCTGTCTGGGGAGACTGACAGGGAAGATAAACAGCAGAACGGAGATTCGGTTCATCTACCGTGAACCTGAGGCGATACTCTTTTGCATCCCCTGCACTATGGTGGACATATAGTCTTTTTGTGTATTCCCCCAGAAATTCCATTATTTTGGGACCGTAAACGTCTCTAACACCCTCTGCAGTCACGCTCAAAGCAAACAACCTGACAGGCGGCAGCAACGTGGCACGCCGCTCTCTGATCTCCACCAATGAAGCCTTATTCAACTCCTGCACACATTGCCAAGCTGTTCCCCCATAAATGTCTGTGAGCATCTCCTCTTGAGCGCCTGCAGGAAGCATGGAAAGTATCCCAAAGAGGGTTTTTGCATTTTCAGACAATGTATCGTAAGCAGATGCTAGAGAGGCAACGAGGCTCTCCCCGTGCTCTGCATCTCTATCTGTTATATCCTTCACCGAGATTGCCCTCGCTCTGTATACCGTGATCCTCTCTGTCAAGTCTTCAAGAACTATACCTGGTGTAAGCTGACACGCTGTGAGAACAATTGATAGAGGATGTCCTCCCAGTTGTTCAAGGAGGCTGCAAAACATTTGTGACTCCCATTCTTCCCTTTCCATTCTTCGTCGTGCTGTCATAAGAAAGAGGATAGCAGCATCATCTCGTTCTAATGGATATAAGCGATACACATGTTCAGGTTCATACAGGTTACCTCCAACAGGTCGTTGGCTTGTCACCAGCAGCTTTGTATTCGGAGTAAACTTGAAAATACTGTCGATAAAATCCTGCATTGCATCTTCATCCTGCCACAGAATGTCTTCTGCATTGTCCAGTAACAGCAGACAATGACGATCCCGCAGGTGGACGATGACATCTTTCAACTCACTGAGCCGCACTCCAAGGGCAGCGCCAAACACATCAACTATCCCCTCCACCGTGTCAGTCTGCCTCAAATCAATACAAAAGATCCCGTCTGGAAAGAAACTTCGTGCACAAAACCACCGCGCCACCTCTATGGCCACCACAGTCTTTCCAATTCCCCCCACCCCTGTTATGGTGACAAAGCGATTCTCACACAACGCGTTGATAATGTCGTACATATCCACCGACCTTCCTGTGAATGAGTGCGGTTTTACCGGGAGGTTCGATTGCGGCAACACAGGTTTCTCAAGTACTAGGGTTCCCTGCAGAACCTCATGGGAAAGCAATGGATTCAGATGAATGTTGCTGTCTTTAGGGAGGAGCACAAACTTCTTTTCCTCAGGCACAAACGGTACCCCATTTTTGCGGGCTATGAACTCCAGTTGAGGCTTCAATTTCATCAATTCTGGATTGCCTTCCACCAGCAATTTAGCCATCTCAAAGGCTTTCTGTACAGAATCACCCTGAAAAAGGCTGCGAAAGAACTGACCAATAAAAGCGATAGCTGCAATATCTAGTACAGGAACATCCCACTTGATGGCAATGACGTGCCGAATGCCAGCTTCAACCATCAGTTCACCTATCCGTTCTGAATGACATGCGCTGACAATAGCGAGTTCAAAAGGCCCCCCCATGCAGAGGAGCCTCTTGAGGTAGTCACCTGGTATGGGCTGGCTTCCTCCTTTTCCATCCTCAAACAAAAGGTATTCCTCCTGACCATGACAGCTCAAATGGAGAATATTAAACTGCTCTGCAACACTCCTGGCCAGTTCATCTACTGTCGCATGTCCGATACGAAGTGAAACTGCCTTCTTACAGGTAGAGAGCTCACGTATGATAGCATCGCGTTCTGCCCCAATGTCCAGTGCACCCAGAGGTTTTCCATCTTGAGCCACCAGAGGTGCAGAAAACAGACAAAGGATTTTCGGATGTTCAATCATAGCACACCTCTACTCCTGACGTATCAGCTTGCATCATCTGTCTCGAGGCATTTGCCGATGATGCGGATAGCAAGTACGTATTCTTTGTACTATCCTCCTCTTATAATTATGGTTTGAACCTGCAGCAAGGTGACAGAAGCAGTAACTCTTTATCCACCTTTTTTGTGCCTGTATTGATTAAGAATAGAGAATAAACACTCTTCTCTCATCTAGAAATGCAAGAAGAGAATTTCAAGACAGAAAGAACTGAAAATGTCAACAAAATGAAAGATAGAACTGCAAAGTTTCATCAAAAAATGGGTTCCCTAAAGTCAGTAAATCTTTTGTCAGACTGCAAAATCTCATTCTTCTT
>CAZFAR010000073.1:5864-10665 GCA_964516825.1 uncultured Thermococci archaeon | reverse complement strand
CATTTCTTCCTGTAGATCGCTCAGAGTTCCACATCCATTTTGAGGGAGAGACAGATACTCCAAGACTGACGGTTTTCCCACTCCACACTTCAAGAATAGGGTTACTCACTTTTCATAAGATTCTATCCAAGAGGATAGATTGGAAAGTGAGGTTGAGTTAGAATGGACTCGCCCTTACTCCCATGGGCAGAAAACACTGACATGCACACCATAGTTCGAGGTCTATGTTGCTGAATTTCTTGGAGAAGAAATGGAGTTTTGATCAATGAGCAGAAATAGAGCGGCATGAATAGATCAAGGACATCTCTATTTCAAGATTTCCTTGGCTAGATCAGGAATTTCGGGTAATTCTTCTTCCAGCTCAAGTTCTTCTTCCTTCTTCTCTTCCTTCTTTTTACGCTTCTTCATTCTTGCTCTCTCAAAAATACCTTCTTTCCTCTCCTCGCGCATTACCTCAGCAGCACCTGTAGGAGGAACTTCTTCTTTCACGCGAGGAGCTCTCCTCCGTCTCAAGAATACTAAGACCAGGGCCACTGCAACCACAGCAGCTACCCCTACCATCAGAAAGTACTTGTATTTTTCGATCAAAGGGAAAATCCAGGCCACATCAAATCTCTTACACGCCAAATCACCCTCACAATCTTCATCTTCACAATCAACTTTCCCATCACAATCATTATCAATACCATCGTTACACTGTTCTGATGCTCCTGGATACATGCCCGAATTGCGATCATTGCAGTCCACAGATAATGGATACCCATCCTGATCATAATCTATCTGTTCCATGGTAATTCCTTCATCTATTTCTCCATCACAATCATTGTCCTTCCCATCGTACATCTCTTCTGCCCCGGGATAGACTGTGGGATCCTTGTCATCGCAATCATTTCCACCGCACTCAAAAGATATGTATCCATCAGTATCATTATCAGGCATGTCTACAACACCATCACAGTCATTATCATGCTGATCGCACAACTCCTCCGCTCCCGGATGTACATCAGGATCTGAATCATCACAATCATCCCCACCAACGAAGATAGACCTGTAACCATCGCCATCATCATCTGGTTTCTTGCAGTTAATAACATAAAATGAACAGTCATCAACAAATGTCACTTCAACCCCTCTAATAGTGACTGTGGCTTCAATGATCAGTGTCTCCAGTCCCCCGCATTCTGCATTTTTCTTAATGTACAGTGTCTTGTTTGTGGCAACAGTCTTGGTTTCCGCCATAATTCTGGGTGCACCTTGAGGAGGATAATCAGTGAGAGTGACAATAGCAACGGGAGCAGATGAGTAAACCCTGAAGTATATTGTGATTTCATCTCTGTCATCATAGTATTCACCGCATCCCTTATCCACCCAGATTTCTACGTAATCGCAGTCAAATCCCTCATCAATGTACCCATTGCAGTCGTTATCCTTTCCATCACACACCTCTCCTGCCCCGGGATAGATTGAAGGGTCTGAATCATCGCAGTCATCTCCTCCCGAAGATTGAGAGTCATGTCCATCGCCATCGTAATCATCACCCCGGCAATTGACAACGTAAAATCCACAGTCATCTGCAAACACTACAGGGTCTCCTTTGACAGTTACTGTGGCTGTAATGATCAGCAGATCCAATCCCAGTGGGCAGGAAGCTGTGGTCGTCATGTGATACACCTTATTAGTGGTTATAATTCTTTCTGATACCAGAATTTCCGATGCACCCTGTGGATGGTAGTCAGTAATTGTGACAGAAGCAGTTGGAGTAGATGAGTGAACGCTGAAATAGACATCAACGACCTCTCCATCGTTGTAATATCCACCGCATTCATTGTTCACCCAAATCTCCACGTAGTCGCACCAGCTTTCATCAGTCAATCCATTGCAGTTATTATCCTTCTGATCGCAGCGTTCAGTCGCACCAGGATACACAGTGGGATCATTGTCATTGCAGTCCCAGCAGTCAGAATAGCCATCCCTATCCAGATCATCATAGCAGACGCAGCATCCTTCATCTATTAGTCCATCACAATCGTTATCCTTTCCATCACAAATTTCAGCTGTCCCCGGATATATTGTGTAGTCATGATCATTGCAGTCGAGGCATTCAGGAAAGCTGTCATTGTCCCAATCAGCAAGACAGGTGTAACATCCTTCATCCGTCAATCCATCGCAGTCATTATCCTTTCCATCACAGACCTCTTCTCCCCCCGGGTAAATGAGGGAGTTTGCATCGTCACAGTCATAAGGAGCGTAAAACCCATCTTCATCTATGTCCATGGCTTTACACGGTGGATCAATGTAGTAGTGGCAAGTATCGAAAACGTGGACGTACTCCTGATTTATTGATATCATCTCTGGAGGCAGGTAGTAGGGGGGAATAGTAACGGTAAGTTCAAGGATTCCAAGGCCAGAGGGGCATGATACATATGCTGCTACTGAGTGTACAGTATTGGCGGAGTAGGTGCTGCGAATCAAGGATCGTTTAGTCCCTCCTGGAGCATGATCAAAGAGGGTAACAACAGCCTTTGACGCAGGAGAGGTCACTTCAAAGAAAATGGTAATAGTTTCTCCATCCCTGTAGTGGCTACCACAGCCTCTATCCACCCACACTTCTGCAGAAGAAGGTGGCTTGCTTCCATAGAGAAATCCCATGCTGTTAATGGAGGATTTGTCCCTCCCGTTCATGGGGAGCGTCAAGAATAGTAAAAGCAAAGCTGTGAAGGTGATGAGTATTCTAGCTGCATTTCTTCTCTCATTCATGAAAACACTCCAGGTATGATTGTGAGCTCTTTTATGTATTATTAAGTATTTAAAGCTTTTGCAACTTTTTCAGTATATTGATCAATGCTGGAAAGAAATATTGGGCTCACATGCTGTGCTTGAATGTCTTTTCGTATCAAGAGTGTATGAAAAAGAGGACTGAACCTGTTACACGTGTAACACTTGGCCATGACCTAAGATATCTCAGAAAAAATCGATCCCGTGCCAATTAGAGCCCCCGCAAATATTCACTCTTATACATCTTCTTTTCCTGTGCTCTCTTAATTTCCTGCAGGAGTTTTTTCCTGTCCTCAGGGAGATTTCCTCCAATTGGCAGATAGTTTGAGGCGTGGCTTGATCTAAACATTGTTTTGCACTCCACTGATTCTATGAGCCAGCGCATTTCCTGAAGAGTTTCTCCAGGAGTTAGTAACGTGAATTCTCCTCTCTTGTATTGCTGATACAATTCTGTTCCTTCTACAAGCACCAATGTTAGCGCTCCCGTGTAATCTGGTTTCATACTATTGAGAATAAAAGCAGTTTCTCTTGCATGGTCTTCAGAGCATTCAGGTCCTCCCAGTCCAATGATGATGGTAACAGACAAAAGGATCTGAGATTCAACAATCTTTTGACCTACGCAAATCATTTGCTGTCTCGTGACACCTTTTTTGACTCTTTCTAGCAAGGGATCTAATCCTGTTTCCACTCCAAGGTAGATGATTCCCAATCCATGTTCCTTCAGGTGGGCTAATTCATTTTTTGACTTCTGTAAGAGATTTTGGGGAGAAGCGTACACTCCGACTCGTTCTAGGCGTGGAAACTCATTGTAGAGAAAATCTAAAGTATCAATTAACTGCTGGGTCCTGATTACTAGAGCATCTCCATCAGTCTTGTAGGGACCGCAGAAAGTACAGGTATTGTTTGAACAGCCTACCGTGGCCTGCAGAATCAGGCTCCTCGCCTCCGAGGGCGGTCTCCAGATGGTTCCTTCGTAGACCGGAAGCATAGATAGAGTAATAAGTTATGTTATATCAAGCTGACTGTTATTTCCTCAAATCAAGAGTTGAGATCAGTCGGAAAATAGATGTTACACGTGTGACATAATGAGGGCAATGAATCAGAAAGAAGTTGTTTTATGTCATAATGTGAGGAAAATATTCCAAAAGTGAACATGATTCTATCAAGGACAATAGCCTACCATGTGTGGGATTTTACCTTTTCCCAAGTTGATTCTGAGAGATGTACAGCAAGAATCTCTTTTACTACCGAAAAGCTTTTATGAAATTGGTTTGAAACCTTTCAGAAGAACTGCTCAAAGCTGTTCTTCAGAGAGGTGCTGTCATGTCAAAAGAGAAGATAGTAGCTTTTTGCGGAATCATCTGTAGCGAATGTCCCGCGTTCATTGCTAAAAGAACGAACGATGATGAATTGAGAAGAAAAACTGCTGAAGAATGGTCAACAGAAGAATGGCCTCTTCAAACAAGTGAGATCAACTGTGATGGGTGTACTGCTGGAGGAGAACTGCCCAAATTCTGTACAATGTGTGAGGTTTACCGATGTGGTATGGAAAAAGGAGTCAGAAACTGTGCCTACTGTAGAGAATACCCCTGCGAGAAACTGGAAATGCCATGGTCCCATTCTCCTGAGGCGAAAGAGGTTCTGGATGAGATAAGAGATCGAATCAGTAATTAAGTGGTACTCTCGCGCATTGCCTGCCTCATGTTACACGTGTAACAGATAGAAGACCCAAAGATTGTCAAGAGATTTCCGAATCATCAAAGAAACGTTAATTTAGAGATTCCCTGTCTAGATTCAAGTCTGGCACGCGTGGATTTGTATGGTCAGGTAAGGGAGGAAAGGCAATTGTATCACTGACTAGAATGCATGAAAAGTAAGTTTCTCCGGACGAGATTTCTTCAGGAGCAAAAATAGCGGAACGTTTATGAAGAAAGAAACGATAAGAAAAGTGCGGAAACACTTCAGGAGGAGCTGTGGGAAATTCCCTCGGAAGCGTCAAAGTCAATCTCTTACCTCCAATTGAAGA
>CAZFAR010000073.1:0-5764 GCA_964516825.1 uncultured Thermococci archaeon | reverse complement strand
CTGTGGGAAATTCCCTCGGAAGCGTCAAAGTCAATCTCTTACCTCCAATTGAAGAACATTCCTTCGGGTCACTTTAGGAACAGAAACAGAATCATTAAGAATTCATTGTGTCAACTGCCAGAAAGACATAACAGAGGAGGTTGCTGGCAAGGCAGCTGACTTGAATTCCTCTGACTTCCTGTGTTCAGAATGCAGAATGAACCTTGAGAAAAGGAAGATCGTTTCCAGACCTACCCGGGAATTCTACTGCCGAATTTGCCAGCGCAACACAACAGAATACGCAAATGCAGATGGTCTGGCAGAAGAGCTGGCAGATATTGCTCTCTATTTGTGTGATCGTTGCGTTCAGAAAGAGCAGAAAAGGGTTGATATTGGAAGAATAGGAGAATACAGAATCCTCCAGGAATTAGGAAGAGGAGGAATGGGAATTGTGTACAAGGCCTGGCATGAACCCACGCGCAGGTTGGTGGCGCTGAAAAAAATACTGCCAGAATCAGCAGTGGATGAGAGGGCGAGGAAACTCTTTCAGCGTGAGATGACCATCATGGAGAAGCTGGTTCACAGAAACATTGTTCGTCTCATAGATCATGGAAGTAGGGGGAATGAATTCTATTTCATTTCAGAGTATTTGCCTGGTGGGAACATGTTTTCCTATGTGTCGGACGCTCAGAGAAGTCACGCACCTGTCAGTGAGGTGTTGAGGATTTTCTGCCAGATTCTGGAAGGACTCGACTATGCACACAAGAAAGGGTTTATTCATCGGGATGTGAAGCCTCACAACATGCTCTTGACAGAGGATGGGAATGGCAAACTCAGTGATTTTGGTCTCTCCAAGAATCTGAATGAAACTGGAATGACAAGGACAGGTGAAGTTGCAGGAACCTTTCTTTTCATGGCTCCTGAGCAGATAATAGACTACAGGAACGTCAAGCCATCCTCTGATGTTTACTCTGTTGGAGTTAGCCTTTATTACGTCTTGACAGGAAAGCACCCTTATGGTCTCCTTGGTGAAGAAAGAGGAATAAGACGCATTCTGAAAAAAGAAAAACCAAGAGGTCCCATTGCCATGATACTGGAAAAAGACAGGGTTCCCATACAGCAGTACAGGACCGATTTGTCTTCAAAATTGGCTGAAGTTATTGACAAATCCGTGAGAAGGAAAGAAAGGGATAGGTTCGAATCTGCGTGGGAAATGAGAAATGCTCTGAAAGAAATATTCCACTAATGGAACAGCAGACTGATTTCATGCTTGTTCAGATTAATGAGAGACTATGAGCAATGCAAGATATGGGCATTAGAAGTCTAAACGTTATAAGCCTATGAATGTTTCTAAAGAGCAGTGTGTAAAATATCAAGTGGAACAGATGTTAAGAATTTGCAGGAGCCTACCACTATGATCAAAACAGTGCAAACCAAAACCATAAATAAGAAGGAATGGTTGATATATCATGAGAGATGAACCACTCATAAAAGATAAGATGCAGTTAGAAGACATCGATGTCAACAACCTCTGTATTACCATGAGAAAACATGCGGCAGAAGCACGGAATGAAGAAGAATTAAGAATGAGAATAGAATCTACGCTGAGGCCTATATTGGAGAAATGGGACATAAAGTGGGCATCTTATGAGCATTCACATAA
The DNA here is from genome assembly GCA_964516825.1 of uncultured Thermococci archaeon. Taxonomy (GTDB): domain Archaea; phylum Methanobacteriota_B; class Thermococci; order Methanofastidiosales; family SZ-28-30; genus SZ-28-30. Next base: position 4,122 of record CAZFAR010000073.1, on the reverse strand, counting down.
AATCTCAGGCGTTAGAAAAGATGCTCTCTACGGAACAGTCATCATTGAGTACAAAGCACCACAGAAGCTTGACAGCAAGCGTGATTTTGAAAGGGGAAAAGAGCAAGTGAAACGATATATTTCAGAAGAAGCAGGTGATCCTCAGCATTTTGGAAGATATTTCGGTATTCTTTTAGATGGATACAAAATAGCATTTATCCGGTACAGGAAGAATGAATGGGAAGAACCTGATCTTCCTCTCGAAATCAGTCCAAGGACTGTGTTACGAATCCTGGAAGCAATAAGAGGATTGAGGAGAAAACCTATTGATGCAGAGGAACTTCTAAGAGATTTTGGCCCAAGAAGTGAAATAAGTAAGAAACTGATCTTGAAACTGTATGATTGCATATTCAAGCCCACGTCTCCCCGAAGTCTCATGTTGTTCGAGGATTGGAAAAGAGTTTTTTCGCAGGTATGTGCTTACTCGAAGGACAAAATGATTGGGTTAATTGATCATTACGGGCTTGAGAGGCAGAAAAAGATTGACGTCGAAAAGCTGATGTTCTCAGTTCACACGTATTACACCCTCCAGATGAAGCTTCTGACCTCTGAGATTGTTACTTTATTTGCAAATACTTTGTTGGGTTCATATTTGAAAAGAATTGAAGAAGCATACTACAAAGGACCTGATAACATGTTGTCAGAATTGCGAGATTTGGAAGAAGGAGGCATATTCAACACTGTGGGAATCAAGAACTTTCTGGAAGCAGATTATTTCGCTTGGTATACAGATGAATGGGATGATGAAGTGGCTTTATTAATACACGATATGGTAAAAAAGTTGTTGGATTATGAGCCTGCAACAGTAGAATTGAATCCAGAACGAGTGAGAGATCTATTCAAGAGGTTGTACCAAAATCTTGTTCCTCGGGACATTCGACACAGACTAGGTGAGTATTTTACGCCTGACTGGCTTGCTGAATTGCTACTCGACGAGGTAGGATACTATGGTGAACCTGACAAGTCACTGCTGGACCCTACATGCGGTTCAGGAACCTTTTTGGTCCTAGCAATCAAACGAATAAAAGAATTTGCAGAAGAGAAGTTTGCTGACAAAAGAACACTTCTTGAGGAAATAGTCAAGAATATAAAAGGAATAGACTTGAACCCATTAGCAGTTCAAGCTTCCAAAGCAAATTATCTTATCGCCTTGTCTGAATTGTTGAGATACAGGCCAAGCGAAGGCATCGAGATACCAGTGTATCTTGCAGATTCTATTTTTGTAAGCAGAAAGAAGACTGTTGAAAATGAATTGGAGGTCTATTTGAAAACTACCCAAGGTGAATTCTGGATACCGCATGAAGTAATTGAAAAGAATGTATTGGCTCATACTCTGAGCTTGATAGAGAACTGTGCAAGAAACAAATACACAGAAGAAGAATTCGAAGATATTCTAAGCCAAAAAGTAGCCTTACAGAAAACAAGTGTGAATTCTATTGTCAGATTATATGACAAAATTCTGAAGCTCGAAATGGGCGGTAGAAACCGAATTTGGATTAGATTGCTCAGGAATTCCTTTTCGCCTTTGTTGATTGGGAGATTTGATTTTGTCGTGGGGAACCCTCCCTGGATAAACTGGGAGAATCTACCACAATTCTATAGGGAAGAAACCAAGAACCTCTGGCACAGCTATGGATTGCTCGAAAAAACAAAAGGTATGGGATTGGGCAAGGTTAAACGAGACATGGCCATGATGTTTACCGCACGATGCTTGGATAGATATGTCGAACACAATGGGAGATACGCGTTTCTAGTACCGCTTACAGCGTTTAAGACTCAGACTGGTGCAGGGTTCAGACGGTTTCTGGCGGAGGGAAAAACCGCTGCTCAAGACGATAAGATCCCTTGTAGCGTAATAAGAGTACACGATCTTGTGGAACTGTATCCTTTTGAAGGTGCAGTAAACAGGACTGCAATGTTTGTTGTAGAAAAGAAGAATAAGACCGAGTTTCCAATACCTTGTACTGTGTGGTACAATTCGAGCAACAGAGGTATATCTATGGATATGCATTTGGGTGAAGTTGAAAAAATGACAAAGCATTTTGAGTTGATTTTGGCGCCTATAAAAGACAAGAAGGTGCAGACTCCGTGGATGATTGGAACTGAAGAATCTTTCAGTGCAATAGGAAAAATGATCGGAGAAAGTCCATGGTATGGCGCTCATGCCGGTGTTTATACAGGACTAAATCAAATATACTGGATAGAAGAAGTTTCCAAGCAGCCTAATGGGCTATTAGTAACGAACCCACGATTAGGTGGCCAGAAAAAAGTAGTTGATCAAATTAATCATATTGTAGAAATGGATCTGGTTTATCCCTTGATTAGGGGAAGAGAAGTCAAGAAATGGTATTCAGCTGATAAAATTGGTAGGATTATTATCCCAACAAATGAAAAAGGTGAAAATATTCCTGAATCATCCATGAAGATTAATTATTCGAATACCTATCAGTACTTTCTAAGATTCAAGAAGGAATTAGAGCAGAGGAGCTTATATAAACTTGCAGGCAAAGATAGGATATGGTACGGATTACATGTCAATATTGGAGATTTTACTTTTGCACCCTATAAAGTTGCGTGGAAAGAAATTGCAGGGAAGATTTCTGGCAAAGGAGAGTTCTCAGTAGCAGTCATTGGCTGTTCAGAAGATTCTGCAATGGGGAAAAAAACGATAATTCCGGACCATAAATTGATTTTTGTCCCCTTATATGATGAAGATGAAGCTCATTACTTGGCTAGTATTCTAAATTCTTCTGTTTCGAGAGCTGTTGTAGCAGCTTATACTATTGAGACCACAATGGATACGCATGTCCTAAGTAATTTGTACATTCCACACTACAACTCTCAGAACATTCTCCATTTGAACCTTACGAAACTATCGAAGAAGGCTCATGGGATTGCGAAGAGAATCTGTGAAGAAAAGAGAACAGATTTGGAAATTGATTTAGAGAGAATTGAGGAGGAAATAGACGAAACTGTTGCTGAGTTATATGGAATTACAGACAAGGAGCTTAAGGAAATCAAAAAGGTACTCATGATACTGAAGAAAGGCGAAATCCCTGAGGAAGAAGAAAAAATCGAAGCACAGGTTCCAAGAACTGCAAGACCAGTAAACATCAAAGTTTGTATCTGAACATCTTCTAACAAGAGCATCATACGGTTCTGATGAGAAAACATTCAATGAGAATCTCATGAAAGTCATTGAGCTCATCAATACATTGTATCCTGAGGCCAAGGACAAAGATGTAATCTTGGACAGGGTCGTCATGAAAGGTGAACCTCACAAGATTATTGATGAAATAAGAGTTGAAATTGATGAAAAGCATGAGATAAGAACAGCAGCTCTCCCAGGTTTAAGCATGCGAAATGTCATGATTCTGGATTCTGTAGTGGAGACAAATCCACAACTTCTCATGAACAACCTTTATATACAACTGCAATACTACCCATCAGGTGACTATATGGAGCACAGAATACCAGGTTCGTTGGCCCTCATCATATTCAGGAGTGTTGAAGAACATATAGGGGAGAATGGACTGAACATGTTTTTGAAAAGAGCAGGTCTCGAACAGTACATTGATAACCCCCCACCCGACGATGATACTCCTACCATAGAGATGAGCAAATTCAAAAAAGGTATACAATTGGTGATTGAGTTATTTGGAGAAAAAGCTGCAAAACCGCTTCTCTTGCGATGGGGAAAACTTACTTTTGAATATGCACTGAAGAATAGGCCCACCCTGTTTGGGCTGGCGGGGTTGGTTACAACCTTCATGTCAGAGGAGGGGAAGATAAGGTTCATCCTCAAGAGGGTTTTGAAAGAATCGGAAAATCTGTATGATGTTCCTCACATACTGACTGAAGATGAAACTAACTTTGTAGTAGAGATAGAGAACTGTTTCTACTGCGGCGATCTGAAATCACAGAACTGCATCTGTTGGCCACCTGTAGGATTCTGGACCAGCATGATGAAATGGATCACTGGAAAAGAGCACGATGTTAAAGAAATAGAATGCAGAGCACAGGGAAAAGAATCCTGCAAATTTATCATTTCAAAGAAAGGAACTGGTTAGAAAGCAAGAAACG
>CAZFAR010000072.1:0-10776 GCA_964516825.1 uncultured Thermococci archaeon | reverse complement strand
ACCCTGGAGGGTCGAGAATCACAGGCAGAAGCCCTCTTCAATGAATGTGAAAAAAAGTTCGTAAGAGACTCATCCTACACCTCCAACATTACTATTGATGAAAACACTGTTTCTGTCAGAATATCCTCTGGAATTTCCGCTCATGAACTATTCTACCGAATCAGAAAGTGCCTATCTAAATCCCTCGGTAAAACCGCTAGAATCAGTATCAAATCAGCCACGATCACAAGATATGAAATCATCTTCACCCTCGAAAAGAAACCACTGCACACGGTAAAAGTCCCCTTTGCACATATTGAAATCACTGATAATACCTGCAGATTAACGTTTAAAGACATTGATGAGAAATTCATCACAAAAAACTACATTGATCGCATAATCACCCGCGTCAAAGAGAAAGTGAATTTACAATACTACGAAGGAAAAGAAGAGTTCTGGGAGCTCATGGAACAAACAAAGCCCAAACCTCCTGCATGGGACAAGGACCCAACAGAAGAAATGCTCAAATTATCCTGGCTCAAACAGGGCCCCACAAAGGGAAAATGGTTTTACAGACCTCAAGCAGCAGCTATTCTGAAAGCTATGAAAGAAATAGTCATTAAAGAATTGCTACACCCTCTCGAGTTTCAGGAGGTCATCGAATCAAATTTCATCCCCTTCGATATATGGCTGAAGACAGGACATTTAATTGGAGTTCCAAACGAGGTGTACTATTTCTCAGAGCCCATAAGTAGAGATCCAGGACTGTGGGAAGACTTCAAAGATATAGTGTACATAACACGGGAAATCCCTATACAAATTCTGAAAGAGTTGGTATCTGAACCAAAAGGCGGCATCGTATACGCTCAGTGCCCTGCTATCTACTGGTCGTTGAAATCATCAGTTATCCCGAATGATGATCTCCCTCTAAAAATCTACGAGAGCACTGTCGTTTCTGCCAGGTACGAATCTGGAGGGAGGCACGGACTGGAACGAACAGACGAATTCCATCGCATTGAAATCGTCTACATTGGAACACGAGACGACCTAATCGACCTCCGGGAAAACCTGCTCGAAAGGTACAGGTACATCTTCAACGAAGTCTTTGATCTTGAATGGCGCATGGCGTGGGTGACCCCCTGGTACATGCAGCAGGCTGGATTGACAGGTATAGAGGAGAATTATCAGAAGGTACTGGGGACCATTGATTTTGAAGCATATCTACCTTACCGTGGAAGAAGAGACAAAGACGAATCCTGGTTAGAGTTTCAAAATCTTACCATATCTGGGAACAAATTTACAAAAGCTTTCAATATAAAGGCACAAAGAGGAGATTTGTGGTCAGGCTGCAGTGGAATTGGCATCCAAAGATGGGCCACTGCATTCTTGGCTCAAAAGGGATTGGAACCGGAAAAATGGCCTGAAAAATTCAGGGAATACTTGAAAGAGCTGCCAAAGGGGTTCAGATTCTTTTAACAGGCACGGCGTTATACATGCAACAACTATCCATTAGACTGCAGTCAACCCAAAATATTCTCCAAGATCTTTAAAAGTTTCGAAGACAAAATCAGGCTTAATATCAGAACGTTTTAAACTCTCTCTGGTTTCAACTCCTGTCAAAACCAGAATTGTTTTCAGATGTGCGTTGATGCCTGCCTGAACATCTGTATCAAGACGATCTCCAATAACGTATACATTTCTGTCTTTCAGTTTCTCCAATGCCAGTTCCATGATCAGACTATTAGGTTTTCCGATGATCAAGGGCTTCCGACCTGTGCATGCCTCCAAAAAGGCTAGAATTGAGCCGCATCCTGGAATTATCCCCTTTTCTGAAGGATACGTCAAATCAGGATTCGTTCCAATGAATTCTGCTCCCCTTCTAATGGCCAGACAAGCAGTCTCTAGCTTCTCGTAGGTGAGCGTTCTGTCCCATCCCACAACAACACATTCACATTCCTCCGTTACAGTATAGCTGATCCCCTCAATCTCCTGTAGAAGACCCTTTTCTCCAACTATCCATGCAGTGGAATAGGTTCGATTTTTCTTCAGGAAAAGGGCGGTGGCCTGAGCAGAAGTAAGGATTCTTTCAGGTGGAATGAAAAGTCCAATTCTTTCAAGATCTTCTGAGTACATTTCAGAAGTCCGGGTAGAATTGTTAGTCACAATCACATAATCCTTTACTGAATGAATCAACTCGTGGGCTCCTTCAACTAACTGATTCCCCTTTCTCAGAACACCATCCAAATCCACGATGAAACTGGTCATGAATAGTCCTCGAACCCTTCTCTTAAAGCTTTATCCTTGCTGACTATTTGCCGGATTCTGTTACACGTGTAACATTCAACTTTGATATTTCATCTTCTACTACAAACTATCTCTTGTTCTCATCAGAAGCGGCAGATTCTACCTGCAGGAAAAGACCATTCATGTCGACAACTCTGACTTTCTCTCCCTTTTTTACGAAATTTAGCGTTTCCGCTTTCCACAGTTCATTACCAATCTTGATGATACCATAAGGATCCATGTCAGTATGAGCAGTCCCTATTTCTCCTATCAAGGCCTCCTTTCCAGTCTGAGGTGGTTTAATTACGATATTCCAGATGAGCTTGATCACTATAATGTCTTTTGCCACCAAAACTACCATGATCCAAATGTACAGACTAATAGGTAAGGAAACCCCAAAAGAGGGCAGTATAGCAAAAAAGAACAAAGTGAACACCATTTCATCTGTTAGGAGAGCGACTATAGCTCCAACGCGTTTCCAGTGCATATAGAAAAATGGGAAGACCTCCCTTTAAAGGTTTAACAATTATTACCTTTACATCTGATTCTTCACCGTAGGTCCCATTGTACAATTATTCAATCATCTTCTGATTGATCATGTCCCATTTGCCATCCAGGACAGCAGAGGTTACCTTTCCGTTTTCTACAACTATTACAGCTTCATGGGGAGTGATCATCTGTGCTACCATCTGGCCAGACCTGTCTCCATATCCTGCGCTTCGTGATGTGAACTTAAACACAAATTGCCAGCAGTACACACATTTTCCTTTGCTTGTCTCTATGTATTTTAGATCTTCTCCATCAAATTTGTAGGTGGGACTGTTCAAAACGAAATTTCTGGCGATTTCGAGGCTTTCTTCTTCCGTGAACTTCTTTTTCTGGCCGATACATCCCAAGAAGAGTATGATTAACGTGACTATGATCACTTTTCTCATGAGCCTCTTAATAAATCACTATTTAAGAACTTACTCTTTCATGGTTAGGTGAAACCCTTAAATGATTTAAATCCTCTATGACAATGGTGTACATGAGACTCTATCCTCTACTCGTTATCTTCCTGATCATTTCTAGTCTGCCTGTCCAATCGCAGCAAATTCAGGGGAGAATCCTCATCGATGTTGGGCACAGCTCTCAGGATATACAGAGAATCTTGAACGATCTGGCAAGGGAACTTGAAATCAACTATTACACTGTAGAATTCACGAAAACAATAGCGTACTTAGATCCTTATGATGTCCTGGTCATAGCGATTTCTACGATTCCCTTCACAGCAGAAGAACTAGATTCTATCCATCAATTTGTAGAGAATGGAGGAGGATTATTGCTCCTGGGGGAAAGCGGTATCTTGACCAGTCAGAATTTGGAAGATTTCAATGTTCTAGCAGGTTATTACGGTTTTGAATTTCAGAGAGACGTAGTCGTTGACCCAAAGGACAATCTGACATTAGACAAAGCCTATCCGGAAATTCCCATGATTGAGAATTTTGCAAATCATCCTGTCACCCGTAATGTTCGTAAGATCTTCTTTGTATCCGGATGTTCCATGCGCCTGAAAAAGAAGGCAGAATCACTGGCATGGGGCGGAGAAGATACGTTTGGGGACAGGCTCTCAGAACTCTATGGATATGGAGGAGGAACCTACGAACCAGAAATGGAGAAAAAAGGAAAGGAATTGATTCTGATGGCTTTTACTGAATCAGGAAAAGGAAGAATTGTGGCCTTGGGAGATACCAGCTTGTTTCGCGGTCGGGCTGCTGCAGGACAGCCCTGGCCGAAAGATCCTTTCCAGTATTTTGATCACAAGAGGCTGGCTCTAAACACTTTCGGCTGGTTGTCACTGAAGACTAGGATCGGGAGAGCATCAGAGCTGGTGAATGAGGCAAAATACCTGATTGAGCAGGGAAAATACCAGGAAGCCAAGGACATTCTGGATGATGTGAAGAAAATATCTCAGCAGGCAGGAGATTTCACCATTGCTCGGGAGGTAGCTCTGTTACTCACGGAAGTCCAGAAGGGAATGGAGGCAGACCAATTGTTGGAGGAGGGGAAGACGTACTTGGAAGAATTGAATTGTGAGGAGGCTTCAAAGTCCTTTGAGAAAGCATTAACAATATATGAAAGTATCAAGAATGCGAAAAAGATTCAGGAATGCTTAAAATTGCTGTCAGAATGTGGAAATACTGCAGCATTGTTACAGATGGCTGATTCGCTCCTTTCAGATGGGAAAAAGGCCTTCGAGCAGAGAAAATTCGGAGAAGCAGTAGAGAAAATTGAAGAAGCCAGGACAATCTATGAAGATCTCAGAAATGCACAAAAGGTGGAAGAATGTACTGTCCTGATCGAAGAGATATACGATTATCAGAGGGGAAAAAGACAGGCAGAAGAAGCTTTACAGAGAAATCGATTAGTACTAGCAGTAATACTGGTAATTACTGCTATAGCTGTCGTAGTAATATACCTCTGGAAAAGATCTCGACCTTCTTATGAAGATATGCATCCACGCAGACCTTATTGAGAAATTCGATAGAGACATTCAATATAACTAATACTAATTCTCTTTTGCCTGTCGTATCCTTCGAATCTCATCACAGATAAGTTTTAATGTTCTGCTCTTTGGATATTTCTTCTCCACCAGAATTCTCCCTGAATTTCTCGTCTCCTTTCCCTGTTCTTTAGGATATTCCGCCTCTTCTCGCTCTGGACTCAAACCTAGGTGTTCTGCCGCTTTCTCCATTTCTAGAAGAGTAGGGTCCTTAATAGCCAATCCCCTGGCAATCTTCCTCCCCTCCACCCGAGATCTTGATGAATCGATAGTAGATACCCAGATGACCATCTTTTTCATAGCTCACCTAATGATTAGAACTTATAAGGTTTGTGAACATTCAATTCTCATTCGAATGCGGTAGGTTTCCTCCATTCATAATTCTGCTTTTCTTTTGTTATATGTGACCTCTTTTCTTGTCATGATACTTATGAGATGCCATGATATTTATTATTAACCTTCAAGTACTCCATCCTTGGTAACGATTCTTAGAAGCCAATGTGAGCACCAGTTCTTCTCACCTCAACACTTTTCCCTATTTTCATTAAGACTCATACTACATAATATTTGATCCTGCTAGAGAAGTCTACTTTGACCTCGAAAGATTTATAAGCACCCCACCACTCCTACCGCTCTATGAAAAGAATTATTCTTCTGTGCATCATCTTGTTACTACCCTCTTCTATTGCTTCCCAGTCACAAGTCACTATCATTGCTCCTGCAATCGAGAGAACGCCTTCCGGGTTACAGGGAGTGCTCTCCTACATGTCAGTCTACACTCAAGAAGGATCTGGACATGTCTACATCGATACCTGGCCCCTAGCCGAGATAGATATTCAGGGCTCTGCTAGGCTGGCTGTCCAGGTAGCCTGTGATGTTGTGGGCAAGAACTGGAAAGAACACGATTTTTTCATCACTGTGAGATCTGATTCTCCCATCATTGGAGGACCCTCAGCAGGGGGAGCCCTGACAGTAGCTGTAATTGCAGCATTACAGGATTGGGAATTAAGCCCTGGCGTGGTCATGTCCGGCACTATCAATCCAGATGAAACCATAGGTCCTGTAGGTGGACTTTACCAGAAGGCACAGGCAGCCTCCCTAGTAGCGAACGTGTTTCTCATTCCTGAAGGAGAGACAACCACTACTGTTGAAGAACAGGAGACTGTCCAGCAAGGACCTTTCACCTACGTCACGACCACACAGAGAGAAGTGAACCTGGTAGAAGAAGGAAAAAAGATGGGGTTAGAAGTCATTGAAATCTACGATATCAGGGATGCTGTCTACTATTTCACGGGGAAAAGAATTGAACAGCCTCCAGTAGAGGCTGAACCCATCAAAGCTGATTTCATGAAACCCTATGCTGAAGGAGAACTTCTTCAAAAAGAAGAGGAATACAAAATAACAGAAGCGCGAATTAAGAACTATACTGGCGAATACAAAGAAGACTTGGAAAATCTCCTTCAATCTGCACGGAATCAAATCGATTACGCAAAAGAAGCCTATGAATCAGGAAGTTACTACACCTCATTGAGTTCCATTCTTGTAGCAGGCCTGAATACAACTTTCGCGGATAATCTGCTCTCATATTTCGAAGGGAAATCAGTGGAAGAAATCTTTGACACTCTGAATGACTACTTAACACAGCTTTCAGAACAGATCAGCGAAGAGCATCCTTATGGAATGACTGCTCTCCAGTGCATTGCAGCTGCCCAGAAACGCATCTTTGAGGCTGAAGAATCCCTTCAAGAAGCACAGGAAAAGGATCCAATTGACCACATCCAGTATGCTTCCTATGCCCAAAGGAGAGGAGAAAGCGCTGAATTCTGGCTGAATCTGGCCAGAGAATACCAGAAGGGGGATGAAATTTCTGAAAAAACATTGAGAGATGCAGCCTCTTCCATGGTGAACACTGCCCAGCTTTCTCTCGTTTATGCGTCTTCTGTAGTTCCCAAGAGCAATATTCTGCAAGAAGCACAAGACAATTTAGAGACTGCTGAAGAAGAATTCACAGAAAAGGCATATTGTGCTTCTCTGTTCAGCGCTCTGGAAAGCAAGGTCTACAGTGAGGTAGCATTAATCGCTTATGCATCAGATAAGAGTATAATACCGCAGAGAATAGAGAGAGCTAGAGAAAGAGCCAGAAGTTCTATAGAAGCATCCAGAAAGCGAGGAATAGAGCCAGTTCTGGCTGTCAGTTACTACGAGCTGGCAGAATCGTCAAACAGTTCCATACAATCCCTGATATACCTGAGATACAGTGAAGAGATTGCCTCCATCTACAAGTACATGGAAAGCCAGCCCGAGATTCCAGTTGAAGCAGTCCCAGAGAAGAGACCGGAAACAGAACGAAGATATGAACTGCTTTTCTTTCTTGGCATCGGCATTTGCATTGGTTTCGGCATTTCCTGGATCATGAGAAGGACTGTGGCTAATTGACGAATTTCTATCATGTGTTACACGTGTAACATTCAAAGATCATGCAAAGCTACGAGCTCATCAACAGATAACACGATTCTGGTTCATTCTTCGTGTTGCTTCAGGTTTGCACTAAATATGACAAACCAAATGATTAAAAGCTTTCATCCCAACTATGAAACGGAAGTGAGAGACAGAAGCCCGATCTCGAGGTACGGGGGCACGATTGAGCTTTTGGGGGGTAGGGTTCTCCCTCACTTCCTCCCTCCGCGGATTGAGAATTATATCCCGGAAATACATGAAAAGGAAAAAGAACTACGCTATAGTGACGAATCTTTCCTCGAACTTCTTCAACACTTTTGGCAAGGTAGTGTACTCCATGTCTTCCAGTGGCAATCTGTGAGGCTCAAATGGACCGTGCTGTCTCATGTAGTCTGCAATCCTTTGAGCTGTTTTCCTCGCTCTGTCGAAGGCAGGATCATCAAACAGGTCTACAGGACCCAGCAATCTTCCATTTGAGCACTGGAATCCCAGCCCTACAACTCTTGGAGGTCCATCAAACCTGGTACATCTCGCATCCTTTACTCCCACAGGCATGATTGGTCCATTATGACTCCCCCTCATCCACCCTGATACTAAGTGGGGGAAGGCAAAGGGTTCCAGGACTTCACCCAGAGCAGGCAGCCCGGACTGGGCTCTCACAATGGCCACAGGATCATCCTTTCCCACATACTCCCCTGCTATAAATGATAGTTTCTCTGTACTGATACATGCTACAGGCTCATCTTCTGGTAGTTTTCCGCCTTCCTTGGGATAGACCCGCTTTATGACATACCGTGATTTTGCTCCAATCAATGCTAGAAGATCATAGGTATCTTCAGGACAGGACATCATCACCCTCTTGTGTTCTTTGATGTCCCACACCTCGAATCTGAATCCATTATGGAAGGATGGATCAATGATCAGACCTGCTGTGTTAAAGGGATCAGCAAAGATCCGGTATATTGGGAGGTTGAAAGCCCCTGGTTCAGTCTTATCCATCAAAAAAACTACCACTGGCTCTGCTTTTCGTTCAGTAAACTCGATTTCTGCAATGCCCGGACCCATGCCTCGTATATTTCCAGAAAATGCATCCTTTAACAGATCCTGTCCCGCCCCGTACAATTTTAGCTCTTTAGCTCTTGCAGCAGCTTTTTCAAAAGTATCCCAGGCAAGTCCGTGGATCTTTTCTGAGTCCACCCCCTTCTCGTGGGTCATGATCAATTCCAGGTCATCTCCACAGTTGGTCACCAGAAAATCGGTGAGAAGATCACTCTTTCTCAATTCCTCTTCTGCTGTCTTTGTCAGCTCCGGGTGGACAACAGCATGCCCGGGGCACGAACCTACATCAGCCTTAATAACAGATATGGTTGTCTTCATGATGACCTTACTCAAAGGTACCATATAAATCTTGCTAATTATCTAACGCAGAGAGTTTTTCATAATGTTACACGTGTAACATTTATCATTTTTTTTAAGTTTTTCTAACATATTTTCGAAAGCTACTGATATGAAATGCAACGGAATTGACTTAAAAAGAAGAATTTTGGAGGCTGAGGGAGTGAAATTTGCACCTGCTCCAGTGACGACTGCACAGATGAACCTCAAATGTCCATCGCCTTTGGAATGCAGTGCGCAAATATACATGAAGATGATAACCATAAGAACATCCTGTGTAGAACCGGCAATTTAGAGGCGAATAACTGATATGTCTTATCTCATGTTAGCTAATCACAACAGTGACAAATGACAACATAACCTTTTTATGGAATAAGAATAAATCCTATTTGACAAAAATGATGAAGATCAGGATGTACCACGTTCGATATTGGAGGTACTTTCCTGCGACATGAGAAATTTTCTGAGAGAGAATATTCTCAGAATGAGATAAGAAAACAACAAGGAAGTAGTAAGATGACTACAAAAAAGGAAAGCTCAGGAAAAAGTCCATATCCAGGAGATTCCAGTACATGTTCGGAAAGAACGCAAGAAACTGAAACAATCCCGTGGAAAGATGCCTCAGAGCTCTTCAACTTTGCCTGTATCTTGGAAGGAGATGTAACGCACTTGGGTAAGATCAAGGGTTACATCATAAGAGAATACATAGGCAAGGGATTGATCAAACTGTCCAAGCAGATCTACAACAGAAATGAGCTGTACATCATTACAGATGACGAATGGAAAGAGTATCAGATGCTGAAGAGAGGAAAAGAACAAGGACTGATTGGATATGGAGTTCTCACAATCGAGAAGAAAGACACCAGTTGAAATCAAATCTGCACAAGAGAATTATTAGGCTGGGTGTTACACGTGTAACAGATTTGACCTGCAAGGAACTGGTCCATGAGTGCTTCACCATTACCATGTTCCATACCCTGGATCCTTTTAGGTACTAGTTTGAATCAGATGAGCTTCTCATAAATGGGATTGGGAGTCTATTGAGGAAAAGGCTGAACCTGGAAGTCAATATTCAACCTATTGGAGAAAATGTGTGTTCTTCAACCCCTTATCATCCAAAAGCTCTTGGGGAAATCTGCGAATTCAGTATTGGAATACCTCTATTTCTGTTGAAAATTTTTCTATTATATTGAAATGTTCTTAAGTTCTCACTTTGTCTATTATTTATTTATTTGCAGATTTCGCAATGGAATTTTGGGCCTGTATTGGCAATAGAAAGTTTTATAAAGTGGGAAGAAGCCAGTATCTACTAGAAAAGAAAACAAATGCAGGGATATTGCTCCTTTAAAAGGAGAAAATTCCTTCTCTTCAAAGAAAGAGAAGAACTCTGCATCTTTTTACATCACGATCGCTAATGACTTGGTCTCTGCCCAGGGAGGTGAAGGATGAGGGAGAACCCAAGGAATGCTCCGTTTACTCCGCGGAGCATTCCTATTACTATTTCTGAATGAAACTTCTTACAGAGTGATTCGTATATTACTTTTTCTTGAAAATAACAAAAACAATTATTAACAGCTCCTGCAAGTGGCAGCATGGACTGCATAAATAGAGAACGCAACCTAGAATCCTGCAACTGCAATTGGGTCCCTGCTCAAAGAAAGGGATGTGTTGCGAGTGTGTGAGGAGTCACAGACTCGCAGGCGAAATGCCGGCCTGCTTCTTCACAGATGAAGTGGAAAGATCCTATGATCGATCGATAGCAAGGTTTATCCGCATGCATGCATGAAAATCTTCAGTGACGCCAGCCATCTGCAGCGCCCAGTGTTCAATCCTTTGAGAACCCATAGAACTGACTGATACCGAAAGGGGCCACATTGACGATACGCTGTGTGATAAGATAGATTGCAGAAAGAAAAGGAGCTGAGCAACCTCCGATAATTATATAAATAGTGAGTATGGAAATGCTGTAATTGAATAGAGAGTGAAAAAGGAGGAATCTACATGGACATGCAGAAAATTAGGAATGCTATGGAAAAGTACGGAGTACCTGGAAGAGATCTGTATGAACTTCCTACCTCTCCTCTGACATTCCCTGATAGCGCTCACTACCGCATGGAAAT
>CAZFAR010000071.1:0-10863 GCA_964516825.1 uncultured Thermococci archaeon | reverse complement strand
TGAGGAGGAACCTATATGATAGAGAATCTGAATGAAATCAAGGAAAAGGAAATTATCCCTGGATATCACGGAAAATTCATACATTCTGAGAATATGACTATTGCTTATTGGGACATTGTGGCTGGATCTCCCATGCCTGAACATTCCCATCCTCATGAACAGATAGCGAATGTGCTTGAAGGTACCCTGGAATTAACCATAGAGGGTATGACTCATGTATTGAAACCCGGTTCTGTAGCAGTAATACCTTCAAATGTCCCGCATTCCGGGAAAGCAACCACTCACTGCAAAGTCATAGATGTTTTCTATCCTATCAGAGAGGAGTACCAGTAGTTGATGAAGTCTGGCATTACATTATCTCGGATGTTGCACGTGTAACACGACATTTGACGAAGGAATACTAAGAGAGGAAGGAATAGAAACTATATATATAGCAGTGAGCTGAGTTTGTAACACTAGCTGACTATTGTAAAAATGACGTTCAATGTAAGGTGATAAAGTGGAAAAGGAAAATGAGGACTTTCCAAGGATGATTGGTGCTGAAGGTACAATCCAGATATTGGAATTCCTAAGTAATCATGATGAAACTCAATGCATACAGGTGCAGGTATTTGTGAATATGCCACCAATACAAGAATAGAGAAATGGACATATTGAGCATGTCTTTTAAATTTTGAATCTGCAACCTTTTTATATACTCGCCAGAAGAAAGTATGGTAATCCCATGTTTCTACGAGAAGTATCCTGGTTCGACCTGAAGGGTACAATAACTGAGGATACCATAGCTGTCATTCCTGTCGGATCAACAGAGCAGCATGGACCTCACAATCCTTTGGGGACAGACCACATGATTGCAGAAAGAATGGCAGCAGGCGCCAAGGATGAAGCTCTCATCACCCCTACTGTCCCTGTCGGGTATTCAGAGCACCACAGACAGTTTCCTGGCACATTGTGGGTCTCCCCTTCTGTTTTACAGGAGTATGTCCTCGGTATCTGCCAGTCCCTCCAATACCACGGCATTAGAAAGATCCTCATTGTCAATGGTCACGGTGGGAATACATTCTCTCTCATGATTGTGGCAATGAAAATGCGCGAGCAGGGAGTTTTCGTCGGCATCCATGAATGGTGGAGATCTTGCAAAGAAGAAGATTCCCATGCAGGATCTGGCGAAACTTCATTGAACCTCTACTTTTACGAACATCTGGTTCACATGGAAAGGGCAAGAGACTCTGAAACCGAATGGTCACCTCCTCTGCATGGAACAAAAATTCTGTACGATACTATTGATTTCTCAGATGATGGAACTGTAGGAAAGCCTTCCAGAGCTACCAAAGGAAAAGGAGAGGTATTGTATAAGAATGCAGTCAACCAGTTAAAAGAAATTGTGCAGTACTTGAAAGATACTCCACTGCAGGCATTACTATCAAAGGAGAGAGTGATGTGAGAATCATTGCTTTATCAGATTTCCATGGAGCTGTACATATTTTGAATTCTCTAAAGGAAAAGGTCAGCGAAGTATCTCCAGATGTTATCATTTTTTCAGGAGACATTGTCAAGGGACATAAACGCGGAGATGAATGGCTGGCAGCTCGTAGCGAGAAGAGAAAACCAGAGATGACAGAAGATATCAAGAATGAAGAGAAAGAGGATATTCAATTCTACGAAACCTTTTTTTCATTTCTCGATCAGATGCCTGTACCAACCTATCTAGTTCCTGGGAATATGGATGCACCTGAACGCCGATTCTTGAAAGCATGTCCTCAGCACAGGCTGGTTCATCAATCTCTGGCAGAAAGACCTTTCACTATTGCAGGGTTCGGAGGAGAGATTGTAGAAGATCAAGAGGAATACACCTTCGTCTTACAGTATCCAAGGCAGAAAGTCATGAATATTATGGAAAAATTCTCAGATACCTCTCTTGAAGTCTTGATCACTCATTCTCCACCTGTATCCGAACTGAGCTTTGAGGAGGGTAAGGAGAGAGGATCTGACGTTGTCAATGCGCTCATCGATCTCTTAAATCCTGAATACCTTTTCTGCGGCCACGCACACACGATGAAGGGAGCTTTGTGGATTGAAACTACCTTGGCAGTGAATCCAGGAGCTCTAAAGTACGGAAATTACGCTGTAGTGGAAGGAGATTCGGTAGAATTTGGTATTCTGGTCTGATCAGGTTTTCCTCTGTGGCCTGTACTTCATGAGTGCACACTCAGTACAGGTGCACACTCTCTTTTCTACTCTTGTGCATCCCGCCTTTTCAGCCAGTGCTTCAAAATCCTTTGTACCTTCTTTCGTTCCAGGAATGTTGGGAAGTCCAGCCCAGTCCACTTTCTTGAGGCCAGCCCCTTTGGCTGCCTCCACAACTTCTCGGAGTTCCTGCAGTGTGATCCCTCTTGCTTCATCCAGGACAAAATTCGGCCTGAAGGCCAGATAACACAATGAGCAGTCTTCTGAAAGTCCTGCCAGAAACTCTGCAATCTTTATTGCTTCCTCTGTAAAGCCTGGAATGACCAGTACCCTGAATTCGTACACTTTTTCCAGAGCATTCTCTATAATATATTCTACATTTCGCAAGACTGGCTTTACAGGAGCACCGGTCAACAGTCTGTGTGCATCATCAGAGAAGGCCTTGATATCAAACGTTATAGAATCAGAAAAAGTGATCACCCTTTCCAGAGAATCTGCAGTCATGAATCCGTTTGTATCGAAATTTACCTTGGTTCGAGCATAGTCTGCTACTGCCTCCACCCATGGAAGGGAACAGGTAGGCTCTCCTCCTGTGAAGAACAGTCGATCTGCCCCAATTCTCCTACCTTCCCGTGAATTTAGAGCAGCCAGTCCTAGTTCTGCCCATTCCTCGGGTGGTATGAACTCACCTTTTTCTTGGAGCATTGAAAGAGTATAGTTCTGGCAGCCCAGGCACCTGAAGTTACAGCCTGCCATGAATGCGTCAAAACTTGAAGGAGGAGCGGGATGCAATGTAGATAGGACTACTTCAGGCAGGCCAATCCTGCAGACTCCTTTCTCACCTTTCAATCGATTGACTCTGCATCGCCACTCGCACAATTCACATGATTCCAGTTCTATCATAGATCCAGTAGATACAGATCTGTCTCAGTATCGCGGGCCCTTCTCAGGTTCAGTCCTGTATCAATGAATAACTCTATGGTGGCAGAGGTTTCTGCTGAAACGATGTGCCCTCCCTTGCAGTCACCATTCCGATCACCTATGACCGCATGCGCATGTACCACTATTTCTCCATTCTTTTCTGCTATATTTCCCATGCAGGAGACCAGCTCACCTTTGCACTCAAAATGTATATATTTTTTCTCTTTTACATCAAAATATCCAAGAAGAGCTCCCTGCACTGCTCCAATAGCCTGCACTCTCCCTGAGGTGAGGTGCTCTT
This sequence comes from uncultured Thermococci archaeon, assembly GCA_964516825.1. Lineage (GTDB taxonomy): Archaea > Methanobacteriota_B > Thermococci > Methanofastidiosales > SZ-28-30 > SZ-28-30. The sequence goes on along the minus strand of CAZFAR010000071.1, from coordinate 7,454 downwards.
TTTCACACAATGATTTTACAGACCCGATGAATTCTTCTCCCTTGAACAGTCGGGCCGCGATACGATTTCCCTCTCTCACATACTTCATAATTGCTTTCAAAAAAAGAAAAATATAAAGGTTACTCAATAGAGATTTCCTTCTTTTTCTTCTTCTCCACCTTTGGCATGGTCACTTCCAGGACTCCATTTCTGTAGGTAGCCTTTGCACTCTCAGAATCAACAGCACTGGGTAATGGTAGTCTTCTGTAGAATCCTCTGTACCTGCTTCTCCAGGATTTGTATCCTTCTTTCTCTTCTTTTTCTTCTTCCTTCGTCTCTGCTTTGACCTCGAGCATGTTCTCTGTCACTGTCAGGGTGATGTTCTCCTTTTTCATTCCTGGTAACTCTACAGTAGCTATGACATTCTCATCTGTTTCCTGGACATCTGCTACTGCAGTTCTCAGTGCAGGCATCTTCTCTCCCGGGACTGGTAGTAATCTCTCTCCAGAGTAGAATCTTTCGTTGAACTCTTTGAAGAGTCGATCCATTTCCTCTCGCATTCTTCTCATTTCTTCAAAAAAATCTCTCGCCATAGTATCACTATTTTTTTGTGCCTTCCAAGTTTATATAAATTCTCTTTCCTGGAATTTGTTACACGTGTAACATCTGCTGTTATCAATGGGTGCAGAGCATAAGAAGTCACCGTTGTAGCAAATGCAGACTATCATGATTAGGGAACTTTTTCTTATTCACCCGGTTATACATCATAATTCTAAAATCCATCAAAATATTGATGATCATTAAATTCTCCCTAGACTGTTTGATGCAGACATTGTACGCAAATGTACAAGGAAATACTTAGAGGGAGGTAAAAAAATGATTGAATCAGATATCCTTTCAGATAGGTCAGATTAAAGAGAAGGTGATTTCGTATCTCTATTCCTTCTTCACCATGATTTTACTTTCATGGAATTCCTGGAACTTTCGGGAAGGGTGAGCTCTCCCAGATGTGGTCTAACCCGCATATGTACCGTGTCAGCCTTTCTATGCCCAGTCCGAACCCAGCAGATGGAGGAATACCTTCTTTCAGCATACTGAGATACCAGGCATAATCTCCTGCAGTACCATCCCTTTCGAGAAGAGTTTTCACTCTCCCGCACTCATATTCTCTCTCGCCCCCAGAGATGACCTCTCCATAACCTTCAGGCATGATCAGATCCATTGATTTCAGTATTCCATCACATTCGAGATAGTAGAATCCCCGTGACCCAGCAGGATAATCGATAACCCAGAAAGGTGCTTCAGATTCTTGAGACAGAATCTTTTCTTCTTCCCACGGGATCTCTCCAGAAATAGACAATTTTTCAGCCAGATCACTGTGTACCACCCTTCTGAAAGGTGGAGTAAACGAGGGGAGATCCCTTTCCAAGAAATCCAGCTCTCCACTACATTTTCTTCTGATATAATTCAAGCAGTTCGAGATCATCTCGTCTCCCAATTCCATCAGATCAGTGTACTTTTTCCGTGCAGCCTCCAGATCCAGCTGGTAGAATTCTGCAAGGTGCCTCCCTGTTCTCACACTCTCCGGGTCTTCAAGCCTCACGTTGGGCGATAGAGAGAACACACGATCAAAAACAGTGAGTGCCATCTGCTTGTAGAGAATCATGCTGCTCATGACCTTGTAGGGAGATCCATAGAAGTCAAAGCTCACAACACCAGCACCGCGAATACCTGGATCTGTGACAGGCCCTATGATGGGAGCCAGGACCTCGCGAAAATTTCTGGAAATTAAAAACTCTCTCAGACATGAAATGAGCTCGTGCTGAATGGTGAGTATTGCTCTGGATCTTTCAGATTTGATAGTGATATACCTCTTTTTGACAGCTTCTTTAATTGATATCATATGTAATATTGAGCAACTAGCCTCTTAAACATTTCGATGAAAATATTGTCATTTTGTTAATTTAATGGCAACCTTTATATATAATTATTGTCATTATGACAATCATGATAGATGAAAAAGACAGAGAGCTTCTAGAGATTCTGAAAGAAAATTCCAGATTGAAAACGAATGAAATAGCCAGGAAGGTAAAAATGCCGAGAACAACAGTGTATCACAGGGTAAAGAGGATGGAAGAGGAAAAAATCATAAAAAAATTCACAGTAATCCCTGATTATAAAAAAATTGGAGAACCTGTGACAGCCTTCATACTGGTCTCATTTCTGCCTACGATGGATGCAAAACAGAGGCAGGTAGCAGAAGAGATCAGCAGGCTTGAAGGAGTGTATGAAGTACATTTGATATCTGGAGAGTGGGACATGCTTCTCAAGGTGAGATCCTCTTCAATGGAAAAAATAGGTGAGCTGGTCATAGACAATTTGAGAGAGATAAAGGGTGTCGGAAGGACAGTGACCTGTGGATGTTTTACGACAGTAAAAGAAGAGGTTTAAACACAGTAAAGCGTACAAGCGTACAGATCACTGTGAAGACACCAGACCAGATCAGGGTGCTTAACTAGGAACAACGTGATCAGAACTACAAATTGAAAATATCTTTCTTTTTTTTCTTTTGATATTATTTGCGCTCGATAATGAGGATGAGTTTACTACATTTGAAGTCCTGGACATGCCTGGCAAATCGGATACCCCTGAAAACAGAGTGAAGATAGTGACCAAAGGCCACGTTAACCCACTGATTAGCAGATGTCATTGGTTCTGCTATTTCTGCTGGTGTGTTGCTCTCTCTTAAAGATTTCTGGTATCGTAATAATGGTACTGCTGCCTGTCCTATGAGCACCTGAATCCAATTTTGAAGTGATTGGCAGGATCATCAGTCCAGTGCGGTGAATAAGGCATCATCGTGTGTAGAAAGAAATAAAGGAGATAAAAAAATGAAAAATAAAAATTCACATTTCAGTAACAGAAGTATTTAAGTATCTATTACAGTTTCCTCACTGCATATTGCAGTGTAACAGAAGGTGAACGTGATCACATGAGGAAGAAGTTGACGTCTATTGAGAATGTAAGAATTAGACTTATCGAGAACACCAATTTCCTCAGACAGATGTTCATGGGTGTGATCTTGATCATGTCAATTCTTTCATTTTTTGGTGTCACTGACAGCAGGATATTTGCACATGATACAGATGGTCCTCAACCAATAAGTGGAACCATACAGATAGGTGAAGTGGAAATCACCCACATAAGCAATGCTGGAATTCTTTTCATGTATGATGGAAGAAAAGTACTAATAGATGCTCTGTTTCGTAGAGATGCAGTACCTACAGAGGTATCTCTCTCTGTTTTGGACAAGATTCAGAAAGGACTCCCACCCTTCGATGGTGTTGATGTGGCCCTTGCAACCCATGCACATGGTGATCATTTTGATTCTTACTCAATTGGAAATTTTCTCAAAAACAATCCTGAGGCAATCTTCATTTCGAGCAACGAAGCACGATACTATTTACAGATGGAATTTTCTGACTTCGATGAAATTCAAGACAGAGTAGTAGCAGTTACACTCGAGGAGGGAGAAACGGCTGAACTCACTGAAAACGGCATCGAATTAAAGATCTTGGGAATGCGTCATGGAGGATACTACTCAGGAAGGAATTACGGTTATCTTTTCGAAATGGGAGATTTGAAAATACTTCACATGGGAGATTCCCTCCTCACTCAATCTGAAATAGAGGTCTTTCAACTTCCTCAGGAAGAAATCGATATCGTTTTTGTGAATTGGTGGTATTTGATCAGTAGCGAGTATGCCGAAACAGTTCGTGAAGGTATAAAAGCCGAACAGATTGTAGTGATGCACAACGATGTTAAGACTTTTGAAGATAGAATTGTGGATATTGATTGGATTCTGGAGAGGGTTGAGACTGAATTTCCAGATGCATTAGTATTCTATGAAGTTCACGAAGAAACAGTGGAAGAGGAACCTTCAGAAGAGAAATCATCAGACGAAGCTCGAACTGAAGGGGATGGGTACTTCCTAATCATACCTGTGTTGATTATTGGTATTGTCACTGTAATAATTCTGTTGAAAAAAAGACAGTAGAATCTATAACACTATGGTCACCCGGGAAGACTGGAGAAATGGGAATGCTGATGTCTTTATGTACATACATCTTTAGCAAGCCAATCTTTCCATTTGGAGAGAAGAACTATCTGAACAGCTGATACGTCATGGAGATACTTACTGCAGCCAGGATTGGAAGAATTACTGTGGTCAACAGAGTGTTGGCGTCCATGTACAGAGCTGAAGCAATTGCAGCACACCACAAGAGAGCATTCCCTAATGTGGCTTCATGTTTACTCTTTTCGAAAAAGGCCAGTTTATTGTAGGCTGATGTCTTAAGCAAGAGATTATAGGCATCTTTCCCAATGGGAGTGAGTTCGTACTTCCCATTATGTTGCATGATAAAGGGTGAGAGATTCTTGAGGTGATACGACAGCGTTGGACTGTCAGGTGCCTTGCTTGCCTTCATGATCTCTGTAAAGGTACTGTTCTTTCTTTCGCCGACGCATCGGAGAATGTCTCTCCTCACCTGATGATCTATAGCCTTGAATACTTCCTGCTCAAGTGTTTTGGGTTCCTGGGCTTCATCCTTGTTCTCATTTCCATTTCTAATCACATAAATCACCGATATATACTGTCATTTTCCTGCTTAAAAAGCCATATGTGAAGCAGTCTTTAGTAAAATGCTCTTTACGTCTTTGCATGGATTGCTGCAGACTGGATGAAGAAAAGAAGAAAAATATTTAAGGCTAGAGAAAGAAGCGATGACAGTGTTGTCATGAAGACAAAGGATGTTATCAGATGCGTAGTAGTACTTCTAATGTTTGCAGGAATGAGTGGATGCATATTCCAGTTCCTGAAGAGCTTCAAGATCAGGAAGCTGCTCCCACAGCGACTTCAGTATGGAGATTTAACAGATCATTATGCAGAACAGCCGCCACAAAATAGTTATGAATACTACTTTCACAAAGCGGGACTACCTCAGTATTTTCTAAATTTGCGAGGTATTCAGCGAGGACCTTTTACAGAGTGGTTACTGAAACCTCAACTCTTCCGATCGATTGGAGCAGTGTACAGTGACTCAAATCCCTCGGATTATTTTATGAAGCTTGATTTAACCAATGTATTTGATGTGATCGTCTACTTTGAGCACACCTCTGCGTCGCATCTGAGACACACATGAAAAGAGGAGGATACCATGAAACTCAGATACGATACCTACTGCGGACTGTACTGCGGTGCCTGCCACGTCTTGATTGCTAACAGAAAAGGTATTGTGGAAGAAACAGCTCGAAAGTGGGAGATGGATCCTGAAGACATACACTGTCATGGATGCAAGACTGATGTCACATCTGTTTACTGCAGAACCTGCGACATAAAAGAGTGTGCAGAGAATAGAAGTACTGAATTCTGCTTTCAGTGTGAAGAGTACCCCTGTCCCCGATTAGTAGAATTCAGAAATGATGAATGCCCACACCATTCAGTAGTGTTGAAAAACCTGGATATCATCGGAAAAGAGGGAGTTTCAACCTGGCTGGATCAGCAGGAATCCAGATGGAGCTGTCCAGAATGTCAAACGCAGTTTGGATGGTACGATGAAGTGTGCACAGAATGCGGAAAGAAGGTGTACAGCTGCAAGGATGAGGAGAAAGATTTAGACAGCGCTCGTGAATTTTCATCTTTAGGATGAGTTCTTGGTTTTCATCAAGTACGTGAGTATGCACGCGGTACACTTGTTCCTCTCAACCCTTATATAAATGCGTGCTCAGGTCTACATTCCTCCTCTAATAGGTCCGATCCAGCACACGAGGATGTGAGAACTATCAGTTCTCATCTTTTTCCTCCTTTCTGAAGCAGGAAATATTTTCCTGCTTCTTCACAGTAGTATACGACGTGCATTGCTGAGCTGTTCCAGCAATTTCTTAAGAGCCACAGAAACAGAATCATCTATAATTGCGGTGGCTGAGGAAAAAGGTCGGGGAATTCATACTTTCGAAAATGAATAACCAGTATGGAGTGTACTATAATTCACTTTGCAGCAATCACATGGGCTAACCTTTCATCAGTACAGCAAACCTTTCTGCAAAATCCTGGATCTGATCCCAATCCCGAAAATCATTCTTTCCATTCTCGTCAATTTCAAGGCCCATATCCTTCTGCATCCCCTTCGCTGCTGTCTTTAACATTTTCTTATTGAGGAATCCCATTCTTGAAGATTCTGAGAAATCCAGGACCCCACCAAATGCATCACAAATATCAGCTGTAACACCTATCTTCTCCATGATCTTTTCTAGGTATTCCTTCCGTGCATGCTCCTTATCTGTTACAGCAGATAAACAGCACACGAACAATCCCAAGACATTTTCTCTCCCGCTGAACTCTTTCCCGTGCTTTTCCAGAAAGTTCCTAGGCTCTTTCGTCCATTTCATTATCTTGATACCTGAACCGATCAGAACTCCATCAAATTCCTCTGGTGAAGGCCATTCTCTCTCCCTTGTTTTTTGCAGGTCCACAACCTGGGTAGTAATTCCCTCCGTTTGAAGGATTTCTGCAATTTTCTGGGAAACTTCTTCAGTGCATCCAAAGCGCGAACCATACACAATCAGTACATTCTTTTGCATGATCTCACCTGGTTTGAATCAGAGTGACCCAACAATAGGTCACTGGTTTTCTCTTTCCTATTCTGTACTATTTAAGCCTGCCTGTTAATCATGGATGTACTCTGTGTTATAATGGATAATGACAGCAAATCCATTTCTATCCCACTTCCAACAGGAATTGAAGACTACATTTCTGGCTGCTGAATTGGAGCAGGTAGGAAAGGTATATAGAGTAGCTTGACTGAATAAGAGGAGGTGACGTAATGCAGGTAGATGAAGAGATGTGGATGTTCATGCAGGAACATCTGGGTTACACAGCTGAAGAAATGAAAAAATTCAGAGAAAATCCACGGAATGCAGATGTTCTCTCCAAGGGGCCAGCCTTATTGAATAAGACCATTGTCATAGAGGTAGTGGAATCCAGTGGATGCAATACTGAGCACAAAGCCGGTGATAAATTCTACTTTGATGGCGCAGGTAACCTCTTAACAAAATTATGCCCTGAGAGGATCTGTATTTATGCATTGAGCGCAGCAGAGAAGTTGATCTTTGCAGCAAATGAGCTTTTATATGCGGGTGTTAATTCCAATGAGATGCGGTTCAAACGAGCAGGCTGTTCTGATGTCGGTGTTCACTGTGGCGGCTGGGGACACATTGTCATGGAGATCCGAGTGGAAGAGCGCAAAAGATATTGATGTGAGTTCGCTCTAATACAGCAGCACTTCACAGTCCGGCTCAAATAACGTCATTTGGAAAAAGAATTTCTGTAGATGAAGTGAGGAAAAATGGTAATCTCTGTCAATCTAATTTCTTCAATAGTCTTTTTCGCAGGAAAAAAGGTATTACTGCCTCAGCAT
>CAZFAR010000070.1:0-10882 GCA_964516825.1 uncultured Thermococci archaeon | reverse complement strand
CCAAGAAATCAATAGAAACTGAACCAATCATTGCAGAAGTCGATGAAGACTTGTGCTGTGGATGCAGCGTTTGCATACCCATGTGCCCTTACAATGCGAGGGAACTGGATGAGGAAAAGAATATAGCGAAAGTGAACGAAGTTCTCTGTAAAGGATGCGGTGCCTGTATCTCTGCCTGTCCTTCTGGGGCTGCCCAGCAGAGGCACTTCCGCGACAGTCAATTAGTTCCCATGATTGAAGCTTCAGCAGGGTGATCTAATGTACGAACCAAAGATCATAGGTTTCTTATGCAATTGGTGTTCATATGCAGCTGCAGATCTGGCAGGAACATCAAGAATACAGTATCCTTCTAACCTGAAAGCGATTCGCGTCATGTGTTCGAGCAGAATTGATCCTGAACATGTTTTGAGAGCATTCATCAACGGCACAGATGGTGTCCTCATTGCAGGATGCCATCCTGGAGACTGCCACTACATATCTGGAAATTACAAGACAAAGAGAAAGTATCTTCTGCTCCGCAAGATGTTGGAGCAGTTCGGCATCGACCAAAGAAGACTCCACCTGGAATGGTGCTCCTCAGCAGAAGGTGGAAAATTCGCTCAGGTCGTCACAGATATGACTGAGGAACTGAGAAAGCTGGGACCCATCAAACTGGGGGAGAGTGATTGAATGAAAAAGTTGAAATTTGCCTTCTACTGGGCTGCCTCCTGTGGCGGCTGTGAGATAGCCGTTCTGGACATCGATGAGAAAATCCTTTCTGTGGTGGAGAAAGCAGATATTGTCTTCTGGCCTGTAGCCATTGATACGAAATACAAGGATGTGGAAGCACTCAAGGACAACACTATTGATGTATGCTTTTTCAATGGTGCTGTAAGGAACAGTGAGCAGGAAGAAATGGCCCACATGCTGCGAAAGAAGTCCAGGACCCTGGTAGCCTTTGGGGCATGTGCCTGCTTTGGTGGAATACCCGGGCTGGCCAACCTATCTGATAAAGAGGAAATTTTCAATCTAGTCTACCATATATTACCATCAGTAGAAAATCCTGAAAGAGTGACTCCCCAGCCAAAATATGCGGCTCCCGAAGGTGATTTGACTATTCCGGAATTCTATGACACAGTGAGAGCACTGCACCAGGTTACAGAAGTGGACTACTTCCTACCGGGATGTCCTCCCACTCCAGAGCTGATAGAACAGGCTGTCACTGCCATTTTTGAGGGGAATCTACCACCCAGAGGATCAGTACTGGCTCCAGAAAAAGCCCTCTGTGAGGAATGTCCCCTTGAAATCAAAGAAAAGAAGATCCCTGGAATAAAGAGACCCTACGAAGTAATACCTGATGGAAAGAGATGCCTGCTTGAGCAGGGACTCATCTGCATGGGTATCAATACCCGTTCAGGATGCGGAGCTCGCTGTATCAAGGCCAACATGCCGTGCAGAGGATGCATGGGTCCCACTCCTGGAATCACAGACCAGGGTGCAAAACTGGCTTCAGCCATAGCTTCCATTCTCGGAGTGGATGGAGAAGAACGTATGGCTGAGGCGGAAATAGAAGAACTGATAAACCAGATCAAAGATCCCCTGGGGACCTTCTACAGATACACACTACCTGTTTCATTGCTGAGGAGAAAGGTGATGAAAAGATGAAACGTTTAACCATAGATCCCATAACCCGACTGGAGGGGCATGGCAAAATAGAGATCTTCCTGGATGATGAAGGAAATGTAGAGAATGCCTACTTGCAGATACCAGAACTCCGTGGGTTCGAACGATTCTGCCAGGGAAGACCTGGAGAAGAGCTTCCACAGATCACTCCACGTATCTGCGGTGTCTGCCCCACTGCTCATCACATGGCTTCTGCCAAAGCTTTGGATGCAGCTTTTCATGTGGAACCTCCATCTGCTGCCAAGAAATTGAGAGAGCTCATGTATTCTGGCTACTATGTTTACGATCACACCCTTCACTTCTACTATCTGGGGGGTCCTGACTTCATCGTAGGACCCCAGGCACCAGCTGCAGAGAGAAATATTTTGGGGGTCATACAGAAGGTAGGCCTCGACATCGCAAAAGAAGTGATCAAGCACAGAAGCTACGGACAGAAAGTTATTGAAATTCTGGGAGGGAAAGCTACTCATCCTGTATCTGCGTTACCTGGCGGCATTTCCAAAGGATTAACAGAGGAAGAACGAAAAGAAATTGAAGAAATGGCAGAATCATCAGTCAGGTTTGCCCAGTTCTCTTTGGAAATCTTCGAGAAGCTGGTGCTGCAGAACAAGGAATACCTGGATTTGATCCTATCAGATAGCTACACCTTAAGAACCTACTACATGGGATTGGTGGATCAGAAAAACAAGGTGAACTTCTATGATGGCATGATCAGGGTAGTAGACCCCAATGGGAAGGAATACTGCAAATTTGCTGCCAAAGACTACCTGAACTACATTGCAGAGCATGTGGAACCCTGGTCATACATCAAATTCCCCTACCTGAAGGGTCTTGGCTGGAAAGGCTTTGTAGATGGCGTCGATTCTGGAGTATACCGGGTGGCCCCCCTGGCCAGACTCAATGCTTCTGAAGGCATGGCTACACCACTGGCTCAGGAGGCGTACAAGAAAATGATGGAAACCCTGGGATATCCTGCTCATCAGACCCTGGCCACCCACTGGGCACGCCTGATCGAGCTGCAGTATGCAGCAGAACGGCTACTGCAGTTAGCACAGAACGAGGAAATCACATCAACAGACATCAGAGCACCTCCTAATGAACCAGGAGAAGGTGTGGGCGTGGTGGAAGCAGCCAGAGGTACTCTCTTCCATCACTACAGCCTGAACGAGGAGGGCCTTGCAGAAAAGGTGAACCTCATCGTGGCCACACTAAACAATGCCCCTGCTATCTCAATGTCTGTCAGGGATGCAGCAAAAGGTGTCATCAAGAATGGTAAGGTATCTGAAGGGCTGCTCAATATGGTTGAAATGGCATTCAGAGCATACGATCCATGCATGGGTTGTGCCACCCACTTCTTACCCGGGGAAATGCCCTTGGAAGTGAGAATCCACAGTAAAGACGGAACAATCCAAACAGTAAGAAGAAATCTCTAGACTTTCTTACTTCACCTTTTTCTTCCATTCTACAAAATCAGTTCTCGAATCCCTCAGCATCTATCAATTTCATTTACTCCAAGAACCTGTAAACTCGTTCGATTTGTTACACGTGTAACATCAGAATTCAGTCAATTCGTTCTAAAGGTTGTAGAAAAAGAGGAGATCAATGAATAATTATGAGAGAAGGTTGAGCTGTTGTTTTCGAACGTAAGCAGATTCACTCAGGTATGTATCACCCGTGTAGCAGCTCAGTTACATGTATTCCATAGCTATCTTACTTCAAGATGCTGTGTGCAATAATGTTCTGAATTTTTCAACTTTGACAGATGAGTAAAGTTTATATAGTGTAGAAACACTTTGGATTGATGTTTCGATGGCATGAGTTTAAACCAGATGAGAAAGGAATTGAGAAAGTGCTAGGCCCTTTGGAATCGCAGATCATGCACATCATGTGGGAGGAAAGAATCTCTGCTGCAAGAGACGTCTATGAGATTATGAAAAAGAAAGATAAGAATACTCGCAGATCTACTATCAGCATCATGATGAATCGATTGTGCGAAAGGGGGCTGTTGGAGCGCCGGCCTGATACTGGGAGGGGTGGGGAGAGATTTGTCTACAGTGTGAGAATAACAAGAGAAGAGTTTTCTCAATTTGTGGCGGCAAAGGTGATGAGAGGTCTTCTGGAGTCATTTGAGGATGCCACAATACGATATGTACGAAACCATTTGTCTGAAAAAATCTAGTACTCAAAAATCATTTGCAGTCCGAATTCTATTGTCTACAAATCATCGAGTTTCCTTGTTACACGTGTAACAGAACAATGAACGGCCGATATGAGGATAGGTATAAATACGCGTCTTCCTCTTGAAAAGCTGGTGATCATGTGGCTTCAGAATTTGAGAAAAAAGTGGAAGAACTGTGTCTGGAAGAAGGAATACCGCTGCAGAAGGTTCGCAATGATATGGCTAGTTTTCAGTTAAACTTACAATTTCCTAATCCTCAGAGCATTATTAACATATTCCAACCTAAGGGAAAAGAAGACATGATCGTTATTGGATCAGTCATAGAGGTTGCTGAAATCCACAGACAGAGCTTGCGTGCCTTAGACACAAAGAAAAGAGAGGAATTCATCTGGAATCTCAGATTGATGTTGGCAAAGGGCATAATGGAATTTGAATTACGGCATCCAGACAATATTCTGGAGTTCGTTCGGGTTCACAAGTTTCTGTACCAGGATGGCTTTTCCAAGAGCACATTCATGAATGCTCTTTTTGATGTGAACCGAGCCAAATTGCTGGTGATCTGGTTCATCCAAAAGGAATTTGGCGTCTCACCTCCTCCTGCACCTGAAGAAGGAGTATCCATGTACCGATAAGTCAGCATGCAAACAAAGAAACTGTGAGAGTTCTTCTTTAGAGCTAATTGAAATGGAATTCTTTGTTTCTTCATCCTGAAGTATTTTTTGTCCGTATATCCAATTCTGCACTTCTACTTTCCCACCACGTAAGTGATCAACCTTCCATATGCAGGTCTCGTGATGAAGATGCCGATGAAAATTCCTGCTATAGTGATGATGGCAAATCCCCGCAGAACCCCTAACTGCATGTACGCCAGCGGAGTCATCGCAATAACGGTAGTGGCTGCTGACACGAAAATGATGCTGAATGCCCGTCCCACTCTCTGAAGGAGTCCTCCCATCCTTCTCACTTCTCCCCGAATCACCTCATCAGTGATGATAACCATCTGGTCTACTCCTGTTCCTAATGTGGCAATGACCCCAGCCAGGGATGGCAAATCCAGTTGGTGACCAATCAGTGCAGCAAATCCGAGGACTATGAACGTTTCTGAAAAAGCACAGGCCAGGAGCGGGAACACGATGCGAGGATATCTGTATCTTACATAGATAATGAGTGCTACTCCTAGAATAGCTCCAATGATGGCCTGAATGACCTGTCTCATGAACTGTTTTCCTAGTTCTGGTGGAGTTTCCCCTTCTCCCACAATCTCTGGCTTGACTGGTAGAGCACCTGCCCTCAGGTGGATTTCCAGTTCTCTCGCCTTCTCGTAGTCCCCTGTAATTGCTACCTGGTGTCCCTGATAAGTGCCGTTCCGAATGTTGGCAGCCAGTTCTGATGCAATGGGAGCAGAAAACACTTCCACATCATCCAGATACATGGCCACTTTGTGCTCTTCTCGCACTGTGTCGTCAGGGTCTGCAGCTCCGTACTCAATGCACATCTGTGAAAAGACTCTTGCGCCCTCATCAGTGAACTCGAAGGGTACTCCCCAATTCTGGCCAGGAGGATTGCTGGGAGGATCAACGCGGGAAATTTCAGCTCCACTCACCACGAACACTGCCTCCGCTCCTTCTTCACTTCCCATCTTGATCTTGATCTCAAATTTCCCTGGTTTAGATACAATGCCCCGTGCTTCCTCTAATGACTTACCTGCCATATCTACCATGATGTAGTCTTCTCCCCACACTCTCACCTTGATATCCTGCAGTCCCAGATAGTTCAATTTGTTCTCAATAATTCTCCGGGTCTCCTTGGTGGTCTGAGGGGACACCTTATTCAGATATATGACCACTCTCCCGTTCTCACCAAAGAAGGCCTTTATCTCTTCTTCACTCACTGCAGAACGAATCTCATAGTACTCCTGTCCGTGGTATTCCACCTTCCATACTTCTGCATTAGTCTTTTTTCTCAAGAACCAGACAATCAGCCAATCTTCGGAGCGTTCAAGCGTGATCGTATTCTCATCAGGAAAAGTAAAAGGCAATCCAAGACCGTCTTCTAGAACAGTCTGCTCCTCTTCTGTGATCGAAGTGGACTGAAAGGTTACAGAATCTTCTGTCGCCGTCAGTATGGTAACAGGTCTGGTCAGAACTGCTTCAATCTCCTTCAGGAGTACAGCATCTATGTCTGCTTCTATCTGAACCATGCAGCCCTCCAGAGCCAGCCGTATGAAGCTTCCTCCAGCCAGTTCTATACCGAATTTCAGGTTCGTGTGTATTTCTCCTTCGCTGTAGGATGGTTTAATAGCCAGAAGTGAAATGATGATAGCAAAAACCAAGATCAATACCCTCAGGTCTTTCAGGAATCTCTTCATGCCCTTCCCCTCCGTTTTACATACCACATCAGAATGCCTGTATTTAATACCCAGGTATTCATCAGATCAGTAATCAGGGCAAACAGCAGTACTACAGTAATGGAATCCAGGACTGGATGGGTGGACACAAGATACAAAACGAAGACAGCTGCAATGGTGGTCAGAGTCATCACGATCCCTGTACTCATCGCGTCTCTCACTTTCTCTTTTAATGATCCTCTTCTCTTGAGTACCTTAGTGGTCAGGAGAATATCAGAGTCCACAGAATACCCAATCACCATCAACAAGGCAGCAACCGTTCCCAGCTCTAGACGAATGCCGCAGATGGCCATCAATCCTGCTGCTATAACCATGTCTGAGAAAGCAGAGAGAATCACTGCAAAGCTGGGAATTGGAGTACGAAATGCAACAAAGACAACAATGGTCATGCCAATGAACGCAATAATCAGGGCGTTTCGAGCCTGGAGCTGCAGATCTTCACCCATTGTAGGACCAATGAAGCTTGTGGAAACCTCTGCTGAGGGATACTCTTCTTTTATGTAGTCTTCCAATTCCACGAGATCAATCTCTGCAGGAGCTTCAACAGCAGTTCCTACAGAGGTCGAGCGCACTTCAACACCATATGTATTGAAATGCTGCTCTAAACCGTCCTTTAGCGAGGGATCCACTTCCGCTCCTGCTATCAGTGCGAGGGTACCTCCCTGAAGATCCATTCCTAGCCGCAGCTTAAAAGGACCTGTATAACCAGGTACTGTCAGGGGGAGTCCAACAATCAGAACGAAAATGATGAGGACAGCTATGGGTATTCCAATCATCTTCTTGTAAGAAATCTGTGTAGGGTCAAACTCTTCAAGCCACTCGCTGAACATGGTATCACTCCTTAATGGATTTGAGTATGTGCCAGCACATAAGAAAGTATATAAATGTTTTTGTCTCTTCCTCTGTATGGAAAGATTAATTGCTTTTGGAATACTCTTGATCTTTGTAGGGGTTGTCGTTCTCTTTGCAGGAGTACTGACAAGTGTACACAGAGGAGCATCTCAAGAATCAGAGGTGAAAGCGGGGGGAGTGATTCTGATCGGACCCATCCCCGTAATTTTTGGGAGTGATAAGACCATGATTTTGATCAGTATTTTAGGAGCCATCCTTTTCTTACTTGCCTATCTGGCGTGGAGGAGATAATGAAGATGATAGAAAATGGCAGTCTGGTCTTCCTGGTACACAGAAGGAAGTCTTTCCTGGTGAAGGTTTCTGAGAGGGACTTCCACACTCATTTTGGAGTGGTTAACCTGGCTGAGCTAATTGGTGCAGAGTACGGTACAAGAGTTGCTTCTCATGCAGGTCATACATTTGTAGCTTTGAAGCCCACCTTTACAGATTTCATCAAGAAAATGCGGAAGATGCCCCAGGTAATCCAGCCGAAGGATGCGGCCCAGATCGTGGCTCATACAGGATTGGAACGGGATGATACTGTAGTAGAAGGAGGGGCAGGATCAGGGGCTCTCACTGTTTTCCTTGCTTCAATCGTGAAACCGGGAATAGTCTATTCCTACGAGAACAGGGAAGATTTTCTCAGAGTTGCAAGAGAGAATGTGGAGCAATTTGGATTAAAGAATGTCCTTTTCAAACTGAAAGACATTTATCAGGGCATAGAAGAGAAAAATGTGGATTTAGTGACTCTGGATGTTGCTTCTCCAGAAAAAGTAGTTGAATCAGCCTACAACGCTCTAAGAATGGGCGGATACATCTTTTCATATTCCCCCTGTATTGAGCAGGTTTGCCGATTTTGTTTGGAGGCAGAGAAGTTTGACATGCAGCTGAGAACCCTCGAATGTATAGTGAGGGAGTATGAAGTGTCTGAGAAAGGGACCAGACCAAAATCGAGAATGCTGGGACACACTGGATACATGAGCTTTGCCAGAAAGGTTTGATTTCAGGCCGCAAATACCTTCTGACACGAGAAGAAAACAGACAAGAATGTTACACGTGTAACACATCGAGAATTTCTGCACGGAAATTACACTACAAAGATTTTTATATGCTCAATTCTCTCGACCTCTATGAAGAGAATTATTCCCTTAATTGTTATCCTCTTCCTGGGTTGCGTCAATCAGTTCGAAAGCACAGCCCGCTACAAGGAAGAGATTCCTGAAGTATTTGAAAACAATGTTGATGCAGGGGAGATTTCCCTGGACTTTCAAACCTTCAATGGTTTCACAGAAATTCATCTATGGGATAAGGAAAGCTACAGAATAGAAGTGAACAAATGGGCACGGGCTGCTACATCAGAAGAAGCAGAAAGAAAGGCCCAGGACCTTCAAGTTGACCTTTCAGAAGAAAGAACAGAAGGAAAACTCACTCTAACGCTAAAAGTTGAATCAATTAAGAACACAGGTGCAGAAATAAAAGCATTTCTTCCAAGAACTACGTTTGATGCAATATATCTCTCCACTGCCAATGGCTACATACTAGTGGAAGAAATCTATGCAAGAGATGTTTCCCTCAATACTACGAACGGCTACTGTGAGGCGTACATAACAGCTTCCACAATAAGAGTGAACACTACCAATGGATTTGTGAAAGGATTCTACGATGGAAACGAGGTGACTATTGAAACCTCTAACGGAAAGATAGAGATCGCATGTGGAGATGCAGGTACCTACGTGGTCAGCACCACCAATGGTTTCATCGATGTAAGCGGTGGTTCTTCAGGTTCGTACACTATTTCCACAACGAATGGCAGCATAAATGTAACACTGACAGGTGATTTCGTCTTCGATCTTGAGACTACTATGGGAGTAATAACAGTGGATGCAGACACTATCACCTACACATTGGATGAGAAGAATCACATGAAGGGTTACACACGAGAAGGTGCTCTGCTAACTGTAACAGCATCCACCACGAATGGTACAGTGACAGTAACCAAAGAATGATCTAGCCCAGCGAGTACGTCGAGATTCTTGAAAGAATTCTACTGATAACCTACAATCCGTACACGTGTATATAACAATGAACACTTGACATCAGTAAAGCTTATAAGAAGTATTGCCAGTATTGTTTCATGACTTTCATCTTTGGTATGAGTCCAGGTGTTTTTGCTGCCTGGATAGTGGGATTTGTCACCGTTCTACTGGCTCTGCTCTACCCGCTGATGACGAAATCGGAGGAGGGGGAATGATGCAGCCAGACCTTGTTTCTGTGGAAAATTACATTACCATTGCTGTTGCAGTCTTCATCCTGTACATTGCAGTCAACATCTTCATCGGGTATTACGGGAGCACCAAGACAAAAACTGCCAGAGACTACTACTTTGCCTCTCACACAGTAGGACCTTGGGCTATTGCGTTAGCATATGGTGCAACCTGTTACAGTGCAACGCTCATCATCGGTTACGGTGGTTTATCATACAAGATAGGATCCTCTATGCTGTGGATTGCTGCTACCAACATCTTTATCATGACCTATCTGGCCTGGGTCGTTCTGGGAAAGAGAGTGAGGAAAATGCAGGAGAATCTGGACGCGTATACTGTCATGGAGTTATTAGCCAAGAGGTACAGGAGCCCCCATGTGAGACCTATTCTGGCTTTAATTGTGATGTTTTCCATGATGGCTTATTCTGTAGCTGTCTTCTCCGGGACTGCCAGACTGTTCCAGGGCATCTTTGACATTGATTTCTTTCTTGCACTCATCATTATTGTTTTTGTCATTGGATTCTACATTACTATTGGTGGCATAGTCTCCACAATCTATGCCAACTTTCTGCAGGGTGCAGTCATGTTTCTGGGAATGGTAGTCCTACTCGTTAGTGTCATATACAGGGTTGGGTTCACATCAGGGTATGAAAGACTTGCTGAATTCGGAACAGCATTTGTGACCATGCCGGGAACTAGTACGTGGTGGTTTCTCATCTCATTGTGTCTGGTCACAAGTTTGATACCATGGGGAATGCCTCAAATCATTTCCATGATGTATTCAGCAAAAAATGTGCGGGCAATCCGGTTGGCAGTTCCTATCGTTACAGTGTGGTCTTTCATCATCCTGTATGCAGTCTACTTCACTGGCCCCATGGCAAGGGTTGTTCTGGGACCTGATGTTGAGGTGACAGATCTCGTGATGCCAACTCTGTTCAGAGCTGTTCTGTCTCCATTGGGGATCGGAATCGTACTTTCAGCAGTAATGGCAGCTTCCATGTCTACTGCATCAGCCACTACATTGCAGGCTTCCTTTGCCCTTTCCAGGGACTTGTTGCAGCCCATTTTTCCGGAAAAGATATCAGATGAGAAGATACTTCAGGTTTCCAAGTATTCCACCGTTTTGATGGTGTTAATTGCATTCTTGCTCTCCGCTCTGAGGCCTGGAACTATTGCTGACATCTTCAACTTTGGTGCTGCTGCCTCCTGTGCAGCTTTTGTGCCCCCACTGGTGTGCGGACTGTTCTGGAAACGAGGAACCTCAAGAGCAATCGTTTTGAGTACTGTTCTGGGATTTCTGACTGTGCTTTTCTGGACTGTAGTTTTCGGGTTGAAGGGACAGGGATTCTACGGTGTGCAGGCCATTATTCCTGGACAGGTTGTAGGCTGGCTGGTATTTGTAGGTGCATCGTTGATGACAGAGCCGCTTCCTGAAGAACATACTGAAAAAGCGATGAAGTATTAATTCTTTTTCTTTTT
>CAZFAR010000069.1:0-10998 GCA_964516825.1 uncultured Thermococci archaeon | reverse complement strand
TGAATTTTAGGATTTTTTTTTCTTTTTCGTTGAGCTTGCTGATTCTGGTCATTCTGGAACTCCATTTTCTATTTTAAGCTCATCTTTCAGATTTTCAGTTTCCGACAAGTATTCCATCTTAGTCAACAGGGATACCGAAAAGTAGATATTGGAAATATATAAACGTTGCTCAGAATCTATGTTTGTTGGGTGCGAGGAGAGTGGGTTCACACTCCCTGTGGCAGGAGGCCCTCGGCGCTCCTGGGACCTATCCCAGGAGCGAACTCACAGAACATCCCCGGTAAGGTCACCTGATATAGCCAAAGTCTCCCAGTTCTTTCAGCTGCTGCTGCAGCCTCTGCTTCTTCTCCATGTCCTGGACCTTCTTGATGAACTGCTCTGTCTCCTGTGCTCTCTTTTCCAGTTCAGACATGTCCATTTCAATACCCAGCAGTCGAGTAAGTACTTCCAGCACAGATTTGGCAGACCGCGCATCGATCACCAGGTATCCTGGAGATTCTCCCAGAAGGCACATCCCGCGCATTCCCCGCAGCTGTCCCAATGCCAAAAGCAATCCTGAAGCTCCCACAATTGCAGAACCTGGATCTGACTTGAAAATTATACCGTGATTGCGGTGCTTTTTCACCAGCTCACTGTCGGTAGCTGCACCAAATACACGGGGCGTCTTGACCTCCTGTCCTCCCGTAGAGGAGCCTCCCAACGTGAATACTGTCTTTACTCCGAACTTTTCCACGTAGTCCAAGATCGCCCCCACCACCTCGTAATGGCCATAACTGTCAGTAGGCTGGGGCTGGGAATCCCCTATCAGGATGATCAGCTGCAGGTCTTTCCCTTTCCAGTAGTAGAACTCGTTTCTCATGAGCCTTGCTGTAGAATCAGGCTCCACCACAGCCTGATGGATGAAATGAGGGGAATAGAGTTCTGCAAATTTTTCTGCACCAAGCTCGGAGATCAAATGGTCTGCAGCCAGTTTTCCAATGAGGCCAATTCCCGGCAATCCTTCAATGAGAATTGGATTTTGAAGTTCCACTTTTTTCAGTTCCCAGATTACACTTTCCTTCATTTCTTCACCTCTTTTTTCAGTTTCCGTCTGTACTCACCATATTTGTCTTCAGGTGAGAACCTGGGAGGTTTGACAGAGTCTGCCCTCCCACCGCAGACGCAGAAATCTTTCAACGTATACCTGCCGCAGGCAATACACCTTTTTAGCTTCATCTTCGAGTAAATTTCACCTCACCATTATGCTCCTCAATCTGGACTGTTACCTGTTCCTGAACATTCTTCAACATTTCTTCAGCAGTTCTGTAATCCTCAGCTTCTACCTTCACCATGTACCGGGGAGTTCCCATTAACTGAATAGTGACACTATCTCCTTCTGCCTCCATGAGAGACTTTCTGATAATATCAATCCCATTCCGCTGCGGGCAGGTGATGTCCAGATACGCGGTAATTTCTACAGAGGGAATTTCCACATTAGACACGAGAAGTTCATAGAAACTCTCCCGATACTGCTCCGGAATCAACGTAAGCAGGTCCTTGTTCCTCTTGATTTCTTCCATCCCGTCCATTACACTTTCAAATTCCTCCTCAAGAGGCAGTATAATATTTCGGTAGAGCACTTCCTCACTCAGGTTGTTCTCACTCGAGTAGTACTCAAGCAGTTTTTCAGTCTTCTTCTCCCTCTTGTACTGCTGCACCTTCCACTTCCGCTGCTGAGCAGTGGTCCTTCTCAGAGATAGATCGATGTGACCTCTGTCAGGGATCACTTTCAATACCTTGGTTACGACTTTCTGTCCTTCACGGACATGATTGCGGATGTTCTTTACCCAGGCAGACGATATCTCCTTGATGTGAATCATGCCCACTTTGTCGTATTCATCCAGCTTGACAAAGGCACCGTACGGGAATATATCCTGCACTGTCCCGATGACCAATTCTCCTGCTTCTGGAAATTCTTTTCTCCTCATCATTCCAATACCTCAAGTACGCGCGTCTTCACCAGACCCTTTCCACCTTTGGGTTCCATCACTGTCTTCCCGCACACGAGGCAGCGCACAGGCATGGAAGGTCTATCAAAGACTACCTGCTCGTTTCCGCAGTCTTCGCATTTAATCCTTAAGAACTTTGACATTGAATCACCTACTGGAATTCCAGCTTCTTCGTGCGGAATCCCTTCTTGGTGGAAGACTTTCCACACACCTCACAGGTGAATCTCAGATCATGTCTGCGGGTCGGCTTTTCTCCGTGGGGTTTTGGTCTGGGATATCCACCATACCCCTTTTCTATCCGTCTGAACCTTCTCTGACCCTGCTTGAGCTCACCGCGTTTCTTCTTTTTCACAAGCTTGATCTTGTGTACTGTATGCTTTCTGCACCATTTGCAGTAGGTCCTTCGCTTCTTAGGCATCTTCATCGCATCACCTTTCCTCTACCAGATTTCTTCCTCTCAAGAGAGTTGCTACTGTCCTTTCCAACAGGACTACTTCTCCTTTTCTGTAGGGCCCCAAAATCTGCAGTTCTGGCCCGTAGAATTGGGGAATGTCTTGTAGGACTATCACCCTCTGGGTGGTGGTCTCTTCCTGAAGTAGAGATTTCAATACATCCTTTTTAAACTTTTTGAATGTAGAAGAAAATTCAGCCAGGTTCAATTCTGCCTTGAGCATTCCAGTCTGGTGACCTCTCAGAATCTTTTCTGCCCTCAGATCTACTAGTACTTCTACCTGTTCACAGATTAACTGCAGTTTCGTCTCGGAGATTACATCTTTCTTACTTTTTAGAGCACTCATGTATTCCTGCAATTTGAAAAAGAAATCTTCCTCCAGATGCACTAGTTCACTTTTCTCTCTCTCCCTTTTCACCTTTTCTTCTAAAAGGTTCAGCATGCTACTCGCGTTCTACTCTCGGAGCCAGGATGAAAAGAATTTCTGCATGATCCAAAGTGAAGAAGAGCTTCAGCGGCATATCGTTCCCCAGGTCGATGGTTATCTCGTCTTCCACCGATTTGGCAATATCTGTCAGGTAGCTCAGGTTGAAAGTAGACTGACTCTTTTCAGAAACCTCATATTCCAGCCATTCCCTGATTTCCGTTTCTATACTCCCTGAATCACCTTCCGCCTTCATGAAAAACACATCAGGCTCTGCACCGAATGTGACATTGTCTGAGATGATGCCAGCGTCCTTTATAGCATCATCAAACACATAGGCAGGAAGTCTGATCTTGGCTGTGGTATCGAGATGCGGCACCTTGTATTTCTCACCACCAATGACATCGATCAAAGACAGCCCAAACTTCCGCACTGTCTCACCATCACGCTGCTGAAACGTCAAGGTGATCCTGCTTTCATCTGCCTCGAGTGTTAGAACATCGTCAGGTTTTGATCTGTTGATAATCTTTCTGTTTTCATCTATATCCAGGCCCAGCGAGGTTTCTCCAGTCAACTCATACTCTTCGAAATGCTCTTTTCCCATGTGAAAGTCTACCATGCTAATGTGAGAGGGATCCATTGCGGTAAACTGTATACCTTCAGGGGTGACCTCCATGGAAACTTCCTCTATTATGCTCGCTAGGGCATTGATTATCTTTTTCCATGTTTTGGCTTCCAGCTTTGCGTGAAACATTCCACCACCATCAGTTTGAGGAAGATTGCTTTTTATGTTATTTAAAGGTTTGTGTCTGGAGTGTCTAGGAAGCTGCCAGGTGCAACCAAAGTCAGATACCCTAAGGGATAACGTTTAGTCATGTGTGTTGTTACACGTGTAACATTCGGGCCTCTCTAAGATTGAAAGTCTGTGAGCAGATGCTGACAGCCATTTAGGAATATTTATATGGGGTCACTAGCTAAGAGGCTCATGCCAAAAAATGGAAAAACTGAAGAGAAGTCTGAAAAAGATGGAGAAAAGTCTGAAAAAGATGGAGAAAAGTCTGAGAAAGACAGAGGAAAGTGGGTGAGAGATCCACTCAGTGGTATTTTCATAGGAATGATCTTGATACTGCTCGGCGTCATCTACCTCGGAAGAGCATACATGCCTGATCCAGATCTGTGGGGAGCATGGCTCGTTGCTGGCTTTGGGATGGTACTCATCATTGATGCTATTCTCCATTCCCTGAGACCAGAGTGGAAGAGGCCTGTCTCCGGGAAAGTGATTGCAGGTATTATCTTCATCGCACTCGGAATAGCATTTGCATCTGGAATTGAAGAATCGTGGACTTCTTTGCTCATTGCTGTCGGCCTCATCTTCATTCTCTATTCCGTCTTCAGAATCTACAGGGAGTAGCCCATGAAGCGCTCCCACCAGTACTTCACAGTATTGAAATGCTTCTCCCTGGAAATACAGGCTATCCCACCATCACCAAAGCATTTGACCACATCGCCTATCCGGTACCGCGGGAACAGACTGGAAGAAACGATAAGACTTCCTCTCTCCCCTTTTTTCATTTTGTATAACATTTTTGTTTCTTTTCTTGTTTGAACCTCAAACAAGTAAAAATCATAATTGGGAAATACGTACGGCCTCTCATCCAGTTGTTGAGCATAGAATCCTTCTGTAGCCCCGTAAATATCCCGTATAGCTCCATAGTTGTACATGGCTTTCAGTGACGGATTGTACTTCGTATGCACCCCCGGGAGGCTGCTCGTCACTAGAAGGGGACGTTTCCAGAGCTCTTTTGGGTACATGCCATGATTTTTCCTGATCAATCTTCCGAAGTGCAAAAGCAACTGGGCAATTCCTACTAGAGCTGTCACAGGTAGTCCTTGAGATTTCTCATACATGTATTCGAGTCTCAACCTGGATTCTGATTCAACCCTTCGTGTGCCAAACTGGTTCAATTCCTCGATAGGGTATACGAGCTTTATTCCAACTCTTTCAGCCAGATGCTTTGCATAGATACCAGATGAGTAGCCGTAGACCCTTTCTGTATCTGCAGAGGTTTCAGTTCCTGCCACAGACGGATAGATGAAAAGCATGATGTACCCATCCAGGAGGGCAGTATCACCAGATTTGTATACATAGTTCAGAAGACATCGGGGACCCAGTACAACTCTTTCCTCTATTTCAGACCTGGTGTAGGGCACAATCTTTGAGGGTCCAGTAGTTCCTCTGGTCACGCCCCATTCTATAGGTTCTTCCTGAAGGAGGCTGTTCCACTTGCCCTGTTTCACCTGTTCTATGAAGGGGACAAAATCAGAGAAAGTGGCTGTGGGAAACTTTTCAGTGAATTCGTCCAGAGTTTCTATGTCATCTGCACCACATTTTTTTCCGTACTCCGTTCTCCTGTATTTTCTTATGAGGTTCTCAAATAAAGCAGCCTGCGCCTCTTCCGGGTCAGCGAGTGAATCATACCAGGGGGCTAAGAAGATCTCCAGCACTTTGCTGTCCATGACCTCTTGTCTTGATAGAGGTAAATAAGGTTATTGGCTTTTCAGTTTGGAGGACAATGTTACACGTGTAACAGGTTTTTATATAAACTGTAACAGTCTATTGTTATTGTAACAGTATATTGAATCTGGAAGAATTTCTTATTAGTTAGAATAGTTTTCTCAAGTATGAGTGGATTTGATCTCTTACAAAGAATTATAACGGAATATAGAGATAAGTATTTATAACAGTAGAGTTTTACACAAACAGATAAAAAAGGAGGTTACGCATAATGGTACAGAAGAAACGGTTACGTACGTTGGCAGGTAGGGTTGCCACCAGAGAAATCCTGGAATTGGTCGTAGACTCAGGAAAAGTGAAGTACAAGGATATTGCGGGATTCGCCAGCGTTTCCAGCATAAATCAGAGATTGAGAGAAATGGAGAATTGTGGATTGATTAAGCACCATCTAGCGAAGGAAGAGAAGAGGGAAGAATGGTACACGCCTACTGAAAAGGGAAAGAGATTCAGAAAGCAGCTGGAAGAGATGGACAAACTGGACGAATATGTGGAAGACGAGAGATAGCAATCTGCAGGGAAGAATTTAAATACGTGATTCTTATCTACCTTCTATGTATTGCAAGAGATGTGGAACTGAGAATAAGGAGGGAAGCAGCTTCTGCACCCAGTGCGGAGCCTCTTTGCAGAATACTTTTACAGGGAGAATCGAATATGAAATCATGTACAGACCAAGCTACTCTCTGGCTGAGGTAAAGCTCAATACTGAACAGAGCATTACAGTAGAAGGAGGGTCCATGGTCTACATGTCCCCAAATCTGGAGATACTCACCGAGGCCAAGGGCGGTGTATTTGGAGCGCTCAAGAGGTCTGTTTTGGGTGGAGAAAGCTTCTTCATGAATACGTATACGTCCCGTGGAGGTCCGGGGAGAATTGGGCTGGCCCCGCCTTTGTCTGGAGATGTCATTTACAAAGAGCTGAATGGAGACACACTCTTCGTCACTTCTGGATGCTACATGGCTTCAGATCCACAGGTTGTGATAGATACCAAGTTTGGAGGAACGAGAACCTTCTTTGCCAGAGAGGGGCTGTTCCTGTTGAAACTGGAGGGAACTGGATATGCGTTCATGTCCTCCTATGGTGCACTGCACGAGGTGAGCCTGGGCTCTGGAGAACACTTTGTCATCGATACAGGGCACATAGTAGCTTTTGACGAGAGTGTATCCTGGAATGTGAAGAGGGTTGGAGGGCTGAAATCCACATTCTTCAGCGGTGAAGGGATGGTGGCAGAATTCTCGGGGCCTGGAAAAATTTATGCCCAGACCAGGAGTGAAGATGCGTTCCTTTCCTGGCTGATCCCAAAGCTTCCTAGAGAAAGAAGGTAGTCCTCTCCTTTTTTTCCTTTCTTTTCTCTATAGTTTTGAGATTGGTAGATTTCTTGATGGAGGCCAGATCATTAATGAGTTTTAGACCTTCTTCTGTTAATGGGGCACATTCGATTCTTTTCCTGAACTCTGAAAAGACTTTCTTTCCTTTCTCAGATCTTACCAGGATGGAACTGTATCCCTCAGCACTTCCCACACCTCCTACTGAAATGTCACTGAGTTCTCCGCAGAAATCCAGACAGGAGAGACAGGAAGACTGAGCATAGTCCTTGATGAACTTGACTGGTACCCCAAACCTGTTTCCATCGAAGGATCTCACCCAGAATCTCCCCTTGGAAATTCCCATTTTGCTGACATCTGCCATGGATACCTCTGCCTTCCCCTCTATGATTGAGCGCAGATTGCTGTACAAGAAGTTCTCCATGCAGAAGATGCTGATGATGAAGGCAATCTTTGAGGAGTAGTACCGATCTCCCAATGGATAGACATCAGTCTTTGCAGCACCCTGTACCTGGCAGGGCACACCCACGAAGACAATTCGTTCAAAACCCTGATCTGCAGCCTTCTTGATTCCCATGAGGTTCGGCACTACTGTGTACTTGGTGCCTGCAGCTTTCAGCACCTCTTCTGGTGTTGTGACCACTTCAGGGAGTGTGTCCCACCCACCGCGGGAGACAGCGACTACTGCACAGTCTGCAATCTTCTTCTCCAGGAGAAAGCAGAGCAGATCTGTGACGATTCCTCCATCCTGGGAGAATTTCTGAATAGCTTCATTTCTTGTTCTGGCAGTGTATGCTTCACGGTAGAATCCGAGATTAGGATCTCCTGATTGCCCCAGTTTCTTTGCAGAGAGCAATGCAGTATCGAAGAAACTGCGCGGGCACTGGATGAAGCAGGAACCGCATTTGATGCACACTTCTGCATTGATTTCTGGTCTCTGAGATACAAAGTCTATTGCCTGAGTGGGACATGCCATGCCGCAGGTGCCGCATCCCATGCAAAGGTCTGATTCAGTAATGACAGAGATAGTACAGGCTTCTGGAGCTTCAAAGTACTCTAGATAGGTGGAATCTTTCTTGACGGCTGCTTCTATGAACTTTCTCAATCCTTCCTGGTTGGCAGAGCAGACTGGGAGGGTGTAGTCAAAGGTGACGTAGTTTTCAATTTTTGGATGTCTTGTTCTCAGGAAGGGACAGAAAAAGGGGAGCAGCCTGGAGCAGTCTTCAGTTATGAATCCGCCAATAGTCTTACCTGTGACACAGGTGCCAATACCAATTAAGAGCTTGCTCCGCTCTCTGACCATTTCAGCTATCTGGATACTTTCCTCTTTTTCTTGATAGCAGATCGGTCCATCGATGATGCCAATGTCCGCTTCGGGCATGTCTTCAATTCTCTGCTTTTTCAGGATACCTCTTTCAGGAGCCAGACTATGAGCAACAAAGTAAACATCATCTAGCCCTTTGTAGACATCAGTATTTATGCAGGTGCCGCATGCACCGATCTGGGCCTGGATAATCATGGGATAGCCTCTTCTTACTGTCTTAAAAGGCTTTCGTTCTTGCGGGGCTGGTATAGAAAATGTTACACGTGTAACAGGTTTTGGAATAATGTTATCTGGGGCCCTTTCAAAAAGAGGAATTGTTCCAAAAATATTCATGACCTCTCTTCTGAAGCCAAAATAATCGATAGCTATAAATACAATCGGAACCACTGTCAGGATCATGACAGCCACAATCCAATTGAAGGAGGAAACCAAGAGAAGATTGGACGACTTCAAAATGGATGAAATGACCTATGACGATCTACTGAATTACTTAATGGACACCCTTTCAATAGAAGATCCCGTTGAAGAGGAGATCAAAGAACACTACCGAAGGCTTGAAACATTTAGATGTTTGTCGAAAGATGACATCAAGAAGATTCTAGGGGCATCATGTTGAACTGAAATATGATCCCGTTTGGTAAAATTGGCTGTTCTCTAGAATCAGTACGTTTTCTTTTCATATCTTATCCTGGGATCAAGGTAAGCATACAGTATATCTGCAATGAGAACTGCTATGAGAAGAATGATGGCAAGCAGAATGAAAGCACCCTGGGCCAGAGGGTAATCATACGTTAGCGAAGCTTCAACAATAGTGCTTCCAAGGCCAGGCCACGAGAACGTTGTCTCCGTCAATACACCACCATCCAGAGAGAAGACTATACTGAGAGCAAGATCAGTGACTACAGGAAGCATGGCATTGCGAGCAGCATGGTGGTCCCTTATCCTTTTCTCGGGAACTCCCTTGGCCCGGGCTGCCATGATGTAGTCCTCTTTGAGGGTTTCTAACATACTATTCTTCATGATGAGCATGGTACCAGCATAGATCCAGATGGTGTACACTGTCAAGGGTAAAAAAAGATGGTACAGAATATCCAGAGTCTTTACAAATATGCTGGGTTCGATAGGAGCACCCCAGATCTCAGGAGTTTTCCATCCCCCCACAGGAAAGAGATTCAGGTAGTAGGAGAAGACCCAGATGCACAGGAGGCCTAGCCAGAATATTGGCATAGTGTAAAAGAAGAGGCCAATTACTGTGTTGCTGTATTCCAGTTTTCCCCCCCTTTTCCAGGCGATGAGCCTTCCGAGATTCACTCCCAGAGCGTATGCCATGATCTGTCCTGTAGTAAAGAGGAGCACTGTGGGGAGGAATCTGCGTTTAATTATGCCGTAAACATCTTCAGTGTAGTAG
Source organism: uncultured Thermococci archaeon (assembly GCA_964516825.1). Lineage (GTDB taxonomy): Archaea > Methanobacteriota_B > Thermococci > Methanofastidiosales > SZ-28-30 > SZ-28-30. The sequence goes on along the minus strand of CAZFAR010000069.1, from coordinate 1,506 downwards.
AAGGAAGTGCCGAAGTCTCCGCGAAGAAGATTCTTGAAGAAGATGAAGAACTGCTCGTACAGGGGTTTGTCAAGGCCGAAGCGGGTTCTCAGGATAGCTTTTAATTCTGGTGTCATCCGCGGGGAGATGACCATGGAGGCGGGATCTCCTGGCATGACACGGAAGAGGAGGAAGACGAGTACTGATATGATGAAAAAGGTTATGACGATTTCTATGACTCTTCTGGCTACGTAGCGATAGAGCGACATGGTTTACCTCTGTAAGCTTTGTATGAGTTTACGGAAGGAGTTTATAAACGCTTCTGTGGGGACGTCCATTGATGTCTGCTTGTTCCAGCTCTTTAAGGTTATTGGATGCTCATTCACCTGTGTTGCGCTGTTGAAGGATTTCGAGGCTTTCGATGTACTGGATGATTTTGATGAGTTCCTTGTCAGTGATTCCTCTCGTGAGATTTTCAATATTTCTTTTAGCGAGCTGGAACTGCTCGACTCTGTCTGATTTGTGGATTTCGAGGTAGCCAATAATTGTGTTGAGGATGCGTCTCCTAGTTTTTTTGTCGAAGTGGTAGTTCAATTCAGTGAGTTTGGTTTCTATCATAGCATCTCCTGTGTGTTTTCCGATGACGAACTGGGTCTGGCGATCGAGGGTCTGGGGGTCGAGGAATTCGTAGGTATTTCTTTTCCTGAGAATTCCGTGAACGTGGATTCCTGCTTCATGAGTGAAGGCTTTCTGGCCGACTAGAGGTTTCTGCTGGTGGATGGGGATCATGATGTACTTTTCTGCGAGCTGGGCGAGTTCGTACAGTTTCTCTTTTTTGATTTGAGTTTTCAGGTTTAGAAGGTGCTCGATGCCGATGACGACTTCATCTAGGGGGGCGTTTCCTGCTCTTTCTCCGTAGCCGTTGATGGTGACCTGGGGGTAGGTGACGCCTCCTTCTACAGCTGCAAGGGTGTTGGCAGTGGCGAGTCCGAGGTCGTTGTGGCAGTGGCAGGATAGGGGGATTGTGATGTGGGTTTTGATGGTTTCGACGAGGGTTTTCATGCGGGAAGGGTAGATCGTTCCGACTGTGTCGGCGATGACTGCCCGGGAGGCTCCGGATTGTTGGGCTGTCTTGAGGGAGGTGATGAGGAAGTCTGGATTGGAGCGGGTGGCATCCTCTGCGACGAAGTTCGTTGTGACGTGGTCTGAGGCGTATTGAACAGTTTCCTGGATCATGTGGAGGGTCTGGTCTCGGGTTTTCTGGAGTTTGTATTGGATGTGGATGTCTGAGGTGGGGATGAAGATGACGATTTCATCAGTTTCGCAGCGGAGGCATTCGTCTACGTCTGTCTTGAGGCCTCGGGCGACGGCTCCTATTTTGGCTTTGAGGCCTTCTCTGGCGATAGTTCTGATGGTTTGAGCTTCAATTTCGCAGTTGATGGGGAATCCTGCGACAATGACTGAGACGCCTATGGAGTCGAGGGCTTTTGCTAATTCTATTTTTTCCTCTCTGGTTAAAACTACTCC
>CAZFAR010000068.1:0-11036 GCA_964516825.1 uncultured Thermococci archaeon | reverse complement strand
GAATTCATTCCAGCCTTCAGAATAGAATATTTTCCAGAAAAAAGATAAGAAAATTCAGTACACAAAACTCAGGCAGTACATTCATACAAATGTTACACGTGTTTCAAATAATCGCTATCTGAGCCTGACTCAAAGTATTGCTATACTGGAACGGAATTCACATCAATTCCTTATCCTTGAAACTCCACTGAATTTGGAAAAGAACTCACACTGGATCCACATCTGGAAAACCATTTAATAACTAAGAAAGAACAGAGAACATGGTAACAATCCTGTTCACCCGGCACTATGAGCTCCTCGAAGAAAGGCATATCCAGCAGATCAAGAATGTGTCAGAGGATCCAGAAGACATAGATGTTCTCATAGATGAAAATGTCCTGGCTGTCATACCTGAGGTTGACATACTGATAGCAGGGAAGTTTGATAGAGAAGTGCTCTTGAAAGCTGAAAGGCTGAAATGGGTTCATGCACTGGCTGCAGGAGTCGAAAGACTGCTGTTTCCTGAGTTTGTTGATTCAGACATCATTTTGACCAACTCATCAGGTGTCCATCCTGTTCCCATATCAGAACACGTTCTGGGCATGATGCTCATGTTCTCAAGAAAACTGCACGAGTCCATGAAAAACCAGTCCCAGAAAGAATGGAAAAGACCACAACCTGCAGAATTATACGGGAAAACCCTGGGCATTGTAGGATTCGGTTCAATTGGTGAGAGGATCGGTCATCTGGGGAAATGTCTTGGCATGCACGTCTTGGGACTGAAAAGGAATACAGACTACAAAACAGATGATGCTGACGAGCTACTCCCCCCGGAAAACCTGCACGACCTTCTGAAACGATCAGATTTTGTTGTAGTATCACTCCCCTTGACAAAGGATACTGAATATCTTATCTCAGAGAAAGAGCTCCGCATCATGAAAAGCACTGCATACCTCATCAACATCTCCAGAGGGAAAATAATCTGTGAAAAGGATCTTGTCAGAGCACTTCAAGCCAAAGATATAGCAGGAGCTGGTCTGGATGTATTTGAGGAGGAACCCTTACCTCTAGAGAGTCCTTTGTGGGAGCTTGACAATGTCATTGTAACACCACATTATGCAGGGTCAACTCCAGAATACTTCAACAGAGCTATCAATATCTTCTGTGGTGATTTGAAGAGATTCTTGAAGGGTGAACCTCTGATGAACGTCGTTGACAAAAGGAGAGGATACTAAAAAATTGCATTCAAAGAGATATTTCATTGAGATCGAAAATGGAGATTCATGATCAACACCGAAAATCCATACAGAACATTCTTGACTCAATAAGATGTTACTCGTGTAGCAATCCTATATTCGATGAACCATTACTTCAGAGAGAATATTCTGGAAATTCAAAATAGGCAAGGTACAACCATGAAATTATTTAGATGGATAAGCTCTCCAGTGCAGTTATTAGCCAATTCATGCATGAATTGAAGGTTCCTCGTAATGCTCTGATTTCATCAGTTTCAATTTCAACAATTACCGCATTTTCTTCCATTTTTAAAGATACTCTGGTCTTCCTATAAGGAGAAGATTTTATTTCTGTCTCGAGAGCTCTCCTGACGATATCGGGGTCAGGAGTCTGAACCTCAATTATTATCTTCATAGTATGGAGTCAACATGAATTCTGGGGCCCACAAAAGTTTCACATATCTCAAGTCTGTAGAAATCGATCCATCCATTTTCGTACGTCATGAAGGTGTCAGCATCTATGCCATCGTAGATTTGTGCACCAAAGAAATGCGCAATTACTTCTGCATTCTTTTCAGAGGACTGCAGAAGAAATGGTACATCTTCATACAGAGGAGTTATCTTGGAAATCATCAATTCCTTTCTCAAGTGCGCAGTGATGAACAGTTCTCCCAAGAAGTTCCATTCAGCATAGAAGAGGAGCGATCTGGGCTCACTCCCCTCTGAGGTGACAATTACTATCCTGTCTGCACCTTTTTCCACCGCAAGAGAGAGGAGCTCTCTTACACCTTTTTTCCCTCGCATAATGCAATGGGATAGCGGTATCACTGCCTGGAGTTCTCTGCAAAGATTTCTGCTCTTCGCACTGGGCCTTCGGGAGGTTGTCAGGATCATGCTGCTTTCACTTTCTTGGGCAGCTCTGGCCTTGCTTTCCTGAAGACCTTTCCATTGCAGTAGGGGCACTTCACCCCGTGGGGCATTTCAATCTCCTCTCTGGCCATGACTTTCCCGCAGGTGACGCATACGTACATTTAAGTACCCTCACTTATTCGCTTTATCGTTCTTCTTACGATTCTTCCTGAAGGAGTTTCTGGAAAATAGGCACCTCCTGCAAATGTAGCTCCGCACTTCGAGCACTTCCAGATACTGGTGGAAATCCTCTTGACAGCATTTCTTCCACACTGGGGGCACCTGTGTTTTTGTTTCATTTTCTTCTCTATTTCTTCCACCCTATTTCTCAGTTTACGTCCATATCTGGCTCCAAATCTGCTCACTGCGTCGCCTCCTTTATCTTGGCTCTGATTTCTTCACCCTTCACCTTGGAGAGTCTGACTGCCCACATGATTTCATCCAGGGTGAACCCTCCTGTATCGCCCTTTTGCATAGCGCAGACATGGCCCTCCTGGTCAGTGGCTACTGTTATTCTGGAATCTAAAGCTTTTTCCTCATCCAGTGAGGGGTCCAGGAGGAGAACATCTTCTAGCTTCACAAATGTACAGGGCACTGCATAGTCCTTTATGGGCAGATCAGTATACTCCTCTGTAGGAGTCCCATTCTCATCAAGTACTGGCATCTTGGAAGTAGCCAGCGCTGCCATGGCTGCAATGCCGCAGGCATCGATCAAGTTCCCGTCATAGTCCAGGATGTGCAGATCCACGAAGACCAGCCGCACCAGCTCTCCTTCTTTGACGCACAGTGCTTTCGTGTCTATGACCTGTGATTCTCTGATGCCTCTGTCGACCACTCTTGCCAGTTCTACTGCATCCTCCCTGGGAGGACCAGCTTCAAAATTGGGTGAAGCCATTGGGATCAACTCTGCACCTGTGATCATGACACCTTCGTTTGGAGTATCAGGGTAAGGTTCACCAACCTCTGTCTTGATCCCTGCCAGAACCTTGGTTCCTCCTAGAGAAACAAAAGCAGAACCCTCTGCCTTGTCAACCAGTTTGACCTGGATATCTATACCGCGGTACTCATCCAGGCCTCTCCCATCTTCCCTCTTGCCATCTCGTGCCAGGTTCACTAAATACTGCTTCTTGACCAACGGAAGAACTTCACTCATATTCAACACCTGCGTACTTTCTCTTCAGTGCATCTATCTGCAGTTTATACACATCTTCACACCCCTTCATGGCAAGCCTGATAGCCTTCTCTACTTCTTCTTCTGTCAGTTTTCCATCCATCTGCAGCAAAGTAATCTGGCGCAGTCTGGGGATAATAGCAACTGGCATGTCAGCCTCTCCTTCATTATCTTCCTCTTTAGCCAGATCCAGGACTATTTCTCCACCCACCTTTCCTGCAGCACAGGCTGGCACAATATCCCGCATTGGTATGCCTGCATCTGCCAGAGCTACAGAAGCGGCTGTTATTCCCGCACATCTCGTCCCTGCATTGGCCTGCACCACCTCCACACTGATCTCAATCATTGACTTGGGATAGTAGTGCATCAGAATGGCAGGCTCCAGAGCTCCCTGCATCACTTTCCCTATCTCCACCGCTCTCCTGTCAGGACCAGGCCTCTTTCGCTCTTCTACAGAAAATGGGGCCATATTATACCTGCAGCGTAAAATGGCACGATCAGTTTGTTCTAAATGCCGTGGTAATACTTCCTTTGGCCCGTAAACTGCTGCATAGACCTTGTTCATTCCCCATTCAATATAGCAGGATCCATCTGCTCGTTTCAATACTCCTGCTTCAATCTTGATCTGACGCAGTTCGTCAAAGCGTCTTCCATCAATACGTTCCATTCTATCACCTACCCAGAAATTCACTGACTCTGTCTGTCAATCCAGGAATGTGCGCTTCTCTGTCCACCATCTGGCACGCCTGGGCGGCCAGTTCCTTGTTTCCTCCGCGAATCCATACTAATCCATTCTGACCCACTGTTATGATGCTTCCCGTTTTCTCATTTATCATCTTGATCATAGAACCCTTTCTTCCTATCAACCGCGGCACCCGGGCTGCATGTATCTCAATCAATATGCCATTGTCCAGTTTGCCGTAGGGCCTTTTAGCATATAAGGAGGTTTCAAAGATTTCTGTTATTCTCATGATCTTAGCATAAACTAAGTCTCCTACTTTCAAAGACTGGTATCTGCCAAGCAGGATATCTTTCTGATTGAGATCAGCCTCATAAGGTGAGTTTATGTCCACCTTCCATCCATTGAACCTTTCATCTACAATGATTCCAATGACTGAATCGTCTTGCTTTGGAACATACTTACTCTTCAGGCCGACTACTCGTACCTTTCTCCTGTCAACATAGACGACTCCCACCACACTGGCATAGATTTTTCCATGTTCTTTGTGGGTTCCGTACTCATCTATGTAGTCGCCTTCTGCCAGCAACATTCCAGGTACTGCCAGTTCCTTGTTCTTCACGTATAACATACAATCCCTCATAATAACTTGGTTTCTGCCTCTCCTTTTGTCAATGCATTAACCTTTTGGTAGAATTCATCTTCTGTACCTCCAGGTATATCCAGAACTGCAATGTACGAACCATCTTTCTGCCATTCCTCTCTTATGATAGTTCCGAACTCCTTCAACTGATAGTATTTCCCTGAATAGAGAGCAGGTATCTTCACTGCGATCCGCTTCACCTCTACCCGCAATGGGAGGAAGGGTCTCAGTGCCTTGATAATATCTGCTACCTGTTCTTCTGCATCCTTCATGAGATCAATGTGCACTCTCGCCTGCTCCATAGCAGTCTCAATCCTGCGCGCTGGATGAGGTGCCTTAGTGTGGGGATCAACAGCATTCCGTGCAATCAACTGCACCACCTTTTTCCGCTTCTCCTCCAGGATTTTCTTGCGCTGCTCTGTCGTCAACTGGATTTCACCTTTTCTTATGATTGTTTTAGCAATTTCTGCTACATCTGCAGTGCCGAATACCTTGGTAAGGCTCTCCTGGGGAGCTCTATCCCCTGCTCCAGCATCACTGAAAACGAATTCAGCAGCCAAGGCTTCCTCTATCGGTATGCTCTCGCTGACGATCCGTGGATCTACGAGAATTTCAAATTTCTCACCATGAGATTTCAATCGGGCTATCACAGCTTCATCAACAGAAACCATTATGACACCATTTTCAGTCCTCTTATCGTTCCTGATACTCCATTTACCCGTATATGGGCGCTCTTGTTTTCTATTTCTCGTACCAATGAGAGACACATGATGATCTCATCCACACTGCGGGTGTTGCAGGACACTATACCTTTCCTGTTCCCATATTCATGTACCCACAGAGAGGTTCTGGATGCACCGAGTTCTCCAAGGAATTCCAAACAGGAATTCCATATAGCTGTAACTATTTCCTCCCTTTTAAATGTTTCCTCACCTGTGAGTTCGAAGAGGATGTAGCGTCTTTTCTCCCGCTGCGTTTTTTTGATCATTCAAATCCCTCCAGAACCCTTCGCGGAATAGTATAAATGGATGCTTTTGCCTCTGAATAGTCCAGCCCGAGCACCTTCCCAAAGGCAACAAGCTGCCGTGGAGATTTCACTTCATCATCCGAGGAAGAGCCACTCGTAATCACCAAGGGAGCATGGTACTTTCGCGCCAAATTCACTGTTTTCTGGAAGGAGGCCAGAACCTTTGCTCTCAAGTACGCCTGCGCGTTCATTACCTCTCTGAAGCACAATTCCAGGGCGATCCTGTTCTCTGCTGCGCGTCGCGCCTGGACAGAATCAAAAGGATATGGACAGGACAGTACATTAATCCTTTTGGAATCCAAGAACTTGCGATTCCTCTGGACTGTCCCTCCTCTGGCAAAGATGAGATCAACTCCCTTGGGAATGTTCCTCAATTGGGAAGATGTGAAAACCTCCACTCCAGTGATTCCTCTTTTACTGAGTGGAAAATCTTCTGCAGGTACAACCTCACACACTGCTTCAAAAAGATCTGAAGGGTAGCCCCTCAAATCAATGGCCAAATAGTTCCTCTGCATACAGAATCGCATCCTCCATCTGAAAGGGGTGACATACTACATGGATGATGATCTTGACTTCTCCATTATCCCTGAGAACGTAGTTACCTTGATACAGCTCCTGCTTGTCCAGTCTGACATATATATTGCCTTTTTCATCCATCCTCCTCTTCATGTCTTTTGCGAGCTCTGAAGCACATTTCCCTTTCAGCAGATCAACAATTTCATGAATCTCTTTTTTCTTCCTGATGTGTGCGTCAAAGATGTAGATCGGGTTCCCGAAGTGACCGGTAGCTTTCTGTTTCTGAAAAGATGAATACAGCCTCTTTAAAGCTGCCAGTACTTTATCCTCGCTTTCTGTGGCATGACATAAAGTCTGGATTGAAATGAGGTCAATTTTTGTCATCGTTTCTTTCGGGGTCTGACTTTTTCAGCACCCTTTCCCTTGGCTCCAAGTGCTCTGCTTTTCCTGGCAGCGCTGGTCTTCCCTCTGAAGACTCTTCTCTTCTGGGTCTGTACCCACTGGAGTCCAGGATCATTCTGAATAGCAGGATGCTGCGGATCCACCAGGATGACTTCGAAATACTTGTGTCTGCCATCCCCGGCTACCCAGTAGGAATTCATGATCTCCATGTTGGGATATTTTCTGGCTACCCGCTCCTCTGCTATCCACCTCAGACTCTTTCGCGCTGTAATCTTTTTCACACCCATGCTTGTGGGTTTTCTGTGGGATGAAGGTCTCACTTTTCGTCTCCCACCTCTCCGTACACGAGTTCTCACCATGACGAACCCTGGCTTCGCTTTATAACCCAGAGCACGTGCCCTATCAGGGCGGGTAGGTCTCTCTATGCGGGTGATGACGTTCTGTCTTCTCCATTCAGGCATTCTCTCCCGCATTAGATCCTTTACATAGGTCTTATCTGGATTTTTCCAGGCTTTTCTCACATACTTGTAGTATCCCATCGTTACACCTCCAATGCGTTCAGCTTAAAAGCCACATCCTCGGAAGTGATAGTGAATGTTTTCCTACCTTATAAATATTTATTCTTTTTTTTAGGGTCCCCCACAACCTATTCGTCAACGAAAGCTCGAAGAAGTCTCTTTGAGTAAAATCCCTCGTTGAGAATGATTCCTGATAAAAGTACACCCAAGAGCACAAATTAGTAGTAATTTGAAGACATCTTCCCCTCTGCTCTTTGATGGCCTGCAAAATACTTGGCTGTTTTTCACATGAGGGTAAAGCTAGACAGAGAGTGCGTAGAGATTTCCATCTGCTGTAGCCACAAGAATGAATCCCTCCTCAATTTGAGAAACATATATGAGTGCGTCATCAGGATATTTTGCCAATTCATCTTCTGCTGCGAATATCCAGAGTATTCTACCAGTCTCGTCTAAACAGTACAACCTGCCATCGTTTGCAGACAGGTATATTCTTTTCTCAAATACTTCAAACCCCGTTATTTCAGTCCCTTTTGCCTCAATCTCCCACAGTTTCTCCCCATTTTCCACATCAAAAGCTTCTGCAATTCCTCCTTCTCTGACAATGAAGAGAATTCCTCCCAAGAGTTTACCATTCATGATACAGCCAAATTCCCAGGTAATTTTCTCAGGATAGATATACTCCCAGATTTCTGACCCAGTATTACTCAATAATACCAGAGAATGCAAGACCATTCTTTCGCTGTCAAAAAGTACCAGAAGGATCCTGTCTTTGAAAACCTCAACATGTCCGAGTGTGTTATCATGTGAATGAGACCACTCTTTTCTGTTCTTAACATTCATGGAGACGAAAGCATTTTCTGCAACTCTCAAGAAATAGAGAACTCCATCACGGTAAACAGGGTACTTGACCTCAAAAGCATTCTCCTCCCAGATAACCTCACCTGTCCTTCCATCTATCAATCTGTAATAGGATCTGTCATTTCTAAGACTTTCCAGAAGAATTTTGTCGTCATAGATCTTTTCATTCCACGTATCATCTGTCAATTCCCAGATGAGATCACCTGTCCCCCTGTTAAGGCAGACAATACCTCCAGTTACCGCGATCAGATAATCTTCAATGATTCTTAATGATACATTGTATGCATTCGTCTTGTATTTCCAGAGAAGAGCCCCCGTTTCACTGTCCAGACTGTATATCCAGGAGTCTGGAGCGCTCACGTAGACTGCCCCCTCATGGACAAGCAGATCTTCTGCATACACAACAGGGATATTTCCTGGCTCAAATCTGTGTTCCCATAATATTTCCCCAGTTTCTGCATCAAGAGAGACCAATCGATCCCTTAAAGCAACGAATACCTTTCCATTAAAGTAGAAAGGCCCTCCAATAAGAGAATTCTGTAGATCTTTATCCCAGACTACATGGATTTTTCCTTGTTCTTCTTCTGGAAGTACCACTGATTCTGTTACAGGAAATGTTGAAGAGAATTCGACATGTCTTTCCGGAACTGCAGCCGGACAGCAACCCCAGCGAACCTGTTTATCATAGGATGACCAGAAGTTTTTATCTATTGTAACGAGAATGGGGAGGAGGGCTGAGGGAATCCTTCCATTGTACTGAACATATAATACATTTCTGTATTCAATGTTCCAGGGTATGAAGCAGTGATAGCCAGAATCAGATTTCAGGATAATCTCCCTCCCACCAGTAAGGGCAATGGCAACAGTAAAATGTGGCTGGTAATCAGTCAAGAAGAAGTTATCGTAGGAATATTCATAGTCAGATTCATAGAAATCAGTAAAACTCTCTGCCAGTCTACGAATTAACTGGGGATCAATTTTCTCTCCCGTATTATTGTAGTACGTCCCATGAATGTTTTCGATTCTGTAGAATCTGTACACATATTCTGAACTGCAGTCAGCTGTATACGTTATCTCAATGCAGGAAATGTCATGAAAATCTTCAAAATCTTCAAGAGAAGAATTTTCCCAGGAATACTGTAAAGAGTCAGAATCTGTGAAAGGCAATCCGAAATCAAACACTCGAACCCAGATTATTCCGAGAATGATTAGTAAGGGCGCCACTCCTTTTCTTATTTTCAACTTCACGAGTTCACATGCATAGCACACTATATAAGAGTTTACTCCCCTTGGTCCCTTGGAGCTGATTCTTCTTTTTCTGAAAATATCCAGACTGAAGTACAGCATTCTAAAACCGCTTCAGCAAGCTGTAGTGGATCTCTCTTCTTGCTGGACAGAAAAACTCTTGTAATTGGATCCAGCAGTTTCTCAACTTCAGGATCTATTTTTTCGTATTTTAACATCTTGAATCCCTCTTTCAGTACTTGAGACGTGATCCATGAAGCAGCAACATAGATCAGGGCATGCTGAATAATAGGCCTTCTTTTCTCGGGAACCTTCTTCATCAGGAAGACCATGCTCATGTAGTGCCATAAGGAACCTGGGATGTTGGTGTCAGTTGTTACGTGGAGTATTTCGTGGGTCAGAAACTCCAGAATTTCCCTAACAGTAAGGGGGACTGCAGGCATGGTCAGAGGATTGCTTCTGGGCCCCTCTCGAAAGAAGGGCATTACTAGAAAAACTTCAACTGGGTCTGAATAAAAGAAACCCAGATCATTCATGAGATCCATCACAGTCGTGAAGTTGGCCTTCCATGTCTTTTCCAGTTGCTGCCGAAAGCTCCCGAGCTCCTCATAAAAAGAAGGCCAGTCTCTCTCATATTGATCCTGGTAAGGATTTATGACCTCTCTGATGTGTTCTGGAATCTCTGGAAGTACCTTCTCCAGGGGTGTCCTGCAGGCAAATATCTTCTCAACATCTCTTGACCACAAAAATGAGACTGATTTTCTTTCCAGAAAGCTCCTGGCATACCCTAGAAAGTTGAGGGATTCAGATATGATGAATCTGACCTCAAAGGTCATTCCTCTTCACCATCCAGTACTTTCTATCATTTGTTCATCTCCTCGGGACAGTTTTGGAGAACCTGTAGATTTTTCCTGTAGTCATTACATTATTGTAAAAAATGTTGAAAGTTCTCTTTTAAATTTTTTTCCTTTTCAGTAGTTCCGCATGTGTAAAATTATTGCACACTTTCTGCGATTCTCTCAACAATAGACTTGAAAGGAGGTGATAAGAAATGATCGGTAGCTTTATAAATATGTTCATTCCCAAGAGGCATAGGAAAAGAAAACGTCTTCCTATGACGATATTTCCTGAGGATGAGGTGAAAAAAATAGTTAGGATACCAGAACAGGAGGCAGACAAAGAGCTATCAAACTGCTGGAGCTGATTTTAGACTTCCACTCAGAAACTGGTATTGCAGATTATGCAACTGACACACAAATGCTTCTGTCTATCAGAATGATGCTAACGGATTTGGAAGTAGAAGAACGGGACATAAGAGACATAACATTCAATCTTTACAGGGCATATGCCCGACGTCTTAGAGATGAAATTCTTCGTTTCGTAGAGACAACTGCTGATACCTATATTGACTTTGGATATACATCGGTAGTTTTGAGACGCGCAGAAGAGACAATAGGCGATGTAAATGCCCAAGAAGTAAGATTGAGAGATATTATTCAAGAGATGAACAGAGAATACAGCAGATTGCGGCAATCAAAAGAACTCCTAGAATGTGAAGGAAGAAACAATTTCTTCAAGAAAATAATTGGAATTATCGGCTCGGAACTTGTCTTTTTAACTTCAATAACGTATTTCAAACTGATGAGTGTTTCAATTGCCATTCAGTATCTTATTGCAACTGTAATAGTAACATATTTTGTGTTCAGAGAATTCTACAAACGTTACTTGATGGTTGGACCGTCAGCTATTTTCAGTGAACGTGCGTACTATGAACGATGAATTCAATTCCCCCTAGAGAGAATGCTTTCATAAAGTTCAGATATCTGAGCAGATTCTCGACCAATAGCTTTTTAG